>NZ_CAXTHO010000084.1:0-13223 GCF_964244015.1 uncultured Amnibacterium sp.
AGCTGCGAGCGCAGCTGCCCGCCCACGCCGTAGCCCTTGAAGTACCAGGCGACGTGCTTGCGGATGTCGCGGCAGCCGCGGTGCTCGCCCCCGTCCGCGTCGTCGCCGAAGAAGTCGACGAGCAGCTCGGCGTGCCGGCGGAAGGCGTCCGCGACCTGGCCGAGCGACGGCGGCTCCGGTGCGACGCCGGACCCGAACGAGGCGGCGAGGTCACCGAAGAGCCACGGCTTGCCGAGGCAGCCGCGGCCGACGACGACGCCGTCGCAGCCCGTCTCCGCCATCATCCGCAGCGCGTCGTCCGCGCTCCAGATGTCGCCGTTGCCGAGCACCGGCACGGCGGTGACGGTCTGCTTCAGCTTCTCGATCGCGCTCCAGTCGGCGTGGCCGGAGTAGAACTCGGCGGCCGTGCGGGCGTGCAGCGCGATGGAGGCGACGCCCGCCCCCTCCGCGATGCGGCCGGCCTCGAGGTAGGTCAGGTGGTCGGCGTCGATGCCCGTGCGCATCTTGATCGTGAGCGGTAGATCCCCGGCGGCGCGGACCGCGCGCTCGACGATGTCGCGGAACAGGTCGAGCTTCCAGGGCAGCGCCGAGCCGCCGCCCTTGCGCGTCACCTTCGGCACCGGGCAGCCGAAGTTGAGGTCGATGTGGTCCGCGCGATCCTCCTCGCGGAGCATCGTGACCGCCGCCTCGACGGTGGCCGGATCGACGCCGTAGAGCTGCACGGACCTGGTCGTCTCGGACTCGTGGAAGCGGATGAGCCGCATCGACTCGCGGGTGCGCTCGACGAGCGCGCGGCTCGTGATCATCTCGCTGACGTAGAGGCCGGCGCCGTACTCGGCGCAGAGGCGGCGGTACGCGGTGTTGGTGATGCCGGCCATCGGCGCGAGCACGACGGGGACGTCGAGCCCGAGCGGGCCGATGCGCAGCGCGGGCGCGGGCGCGAGTGCCGTGGTCACGCCCCCATTGTCGCGGATGGGCCCGACAGCGCCCGCCTCCTTCATCCGGAGGCGAGGACTTGCCACCGGATGCCCCTATTCGGGCGTGTGGAGGGCGTCGAGTGGCAAGTCCGCGCTCTGGAGGGCAGGGAGGCAGTCGTCGCCCTCGCAGGCGGGGCCGGCGCCCGGGAGCATCACGAGAGGGGCGATGCCGGTCATCTCGCGGCCGCCTGCTCGGCGGCGACCTGCGTCAGCGCGCCCTCGAACACCTCCGGCGCCTGCGCGCCCGAGATGCCGTACCTGCCGTCGATCACGAAGAAGGGGACGCCCTGGATGCCGTAGGCGACGGCCTGCGCGAGATCGGCCTGCACGTCGCCGGCGTACCGGTGGTCGGAGAGCGCCTCACGGGCCGCGGCGCCGTCGAGGCCGACGGACTCGGCCAGCGCGACGAGGTCGTCGACGTGCCCGATGTGCGTGCCGTCGACGAAGTAGGCCTTGAACAGGGCCTCCGTCACCTCGAGCTGCTTGCCCTGCGCCTTCGCGAAGTGCGACAGCTCGTGCGCGAGCAGCGTCTTCGTGTGCCGGATCTCGTCGTAGTGGTAGTCGAGCCCGACCTCGGCCGCGATCGCGGAGACCTGGTCGGTCATCGCCTTCGCCTGCGCGACGGGGACGCCCTTGCGGTCGGAGAGGAACTCGATGGCGCTGCCCTCGAAGTCGACGGGGGTGTCGGGCGAGAGCTCGAAGGAGTGGTACTCGACCTCGACCGGGACGCCCGATGCGGCGGCACCGGACTCGAACTTCCGCTTGCCGATGTAGCACCAGGGGCACGCGACGTCGGACCAGACGTCGATCTTCACGGGAACCGTCACACGGGACGGAACCGCGCGCCCTCCGGAGGCATTCCCGCTCAGGCGGCCGGAACGGTTCCGCGCGGCAGCCGTCGCGCCGCGGCCCCGAGGCGAGCGGGGCCCTCCGCTGCAGATCGGCCGGTGCGCACCGTCGGATCAGCAGCGAACGGCCCCGTTAGCGTTGCGGCATGGGCAGCGAGCGGGTCGGTGCAGCGGCGCGGGGCCTCGGGATCGAGGTCGAGCTGGTCGAGCGCCCGGCGGCCGACTCGCTCGAGGCTGCGGCGGCGCTGCTCGGGATCGAACCGACGTCGATCGTGAAGTCGCTCGTCGTGGCCCGCAGCGACGGCACGTTCCTGTTCGCGCTCGTGCCCGGCGACCGGCAGATCGCCTGGGCGAAGCTTCGCGCGGCGGTCGGCGTGAACAAGCTCCGCCTCCCGAGCGCGGACGAGGCGCTGGCCGCGACCGGCTACGAGCGCGGCACGATCACGCCGCTCGGCAGCAGCACCGCATGGCCGGTGTACGCCGACGAACGCATCTCGGGTCGCGTCGCACTGGGTGCCGGCGCGCACGGCATGAGCGCGTTCGTCGATGCGGCTGCGTTGCTGACGGCCCTCGACGCGACGGTGGCGGACATCACGAACTGACCCGACGCGCGCGGTGCATCTGGCCGCGCACGTGAGCGGTGTCGGACCCCGCTCCTACCGTGCTCCTGCCCGTGCCGGGAAGGAACGTATGTCGACCACCACCTCCCGCAGCACGCGGAAGAAGACACCAGAGCCGACGAGGTCGGAGCCGACGAAGTCACGCCGGGCTCTCGTCGCTGCCGGCTCCTCGCCGGACGGGCGAGCGCCGTGGTCGACACGATGAGCCGGACCAGGGCGCTCCGCGGCTGGGTGGATCAGCCGCCGATCGTGGTCACGAAGCGGCTCGTCGCTCATCGTCCGCCGGACCCGGAGGGCGAGCTCGGGATCCACTACGGGCCGCGAGACGGCGATGCGGTCGGGGTGCCGGCCCCGTGCGCCCGCCTCGTCGCCGGGTACTGGTGCAACTGCGGATCCGGATTCGCGTCCCTCGCCGAGCACGAGCAGATCTCGCGAGCGCGCGTCGAAGCGGCCCCGGAAGGCGATTGGCGCGGGTACGTCGACAGCTCCGGCAGCTCCGTCGAGCCGGGCGTGCGCTGGCCAGTGGAGAGCGATCGCCGAGACCTGCAGCTCCAGGTCGAAGCGCTTCCGATCGGCACGGTGGTCGAGCGCTTCGGCATCGGGATCGCACCACGGTTCGGCGAGTCCGTCCGCATCGGGCCTCAGGCGCTCGGCGCGGACGTCCCCTTCTGATCCATCACGGCCGCGGCCGGTGCGCGCTGATGCGGCTGAACGTTCACCCGCGTTAGCGCACGTCGACCGCGCGCGTCAGCGGTGCAGGACGCGCAGCCCGACCTCGCCGCGGCTGAAGCGGACGAAGCGGCGGGCCCCGCGGCCGGTGCGAGTGATTGCGAGATGGATCAGGCCGGGGCTGCGCTCGTAGACCCGGAGCAGTCGTGCACCCGCACGCTGCTCCGGCTCCAGCGCCTGCTGCACGTACCGCTCGTAGCCGGGGAGGTCGTCGCTCGCTGCGGCGGCACCCGCGGCGATACCGGAGCGGAGTGCGAAGGAGATGCCCTCGCGGGTCCACGGCTCCAGCAGGCCGGCGGCATCCCCAGCGACGAGCACCCGCCCTCGCCGGACCGGGGAGCCCGGCTCGCGCCACCGGGTGAGGTGACCGGAGTCGTGCAGCCGGTCGCGGTCGGTGAGGCCGAGGTCGCGGAGGAAGCGGGCCAGGTACTCGCGGGTCGCGGCTCCCTCCCCCTTCCGCTGGATCACACCGACGGTCAGCCGGTCGCCCTTCGGGAACACCCAGCCGTACGTGCCCGGATCACGGCCCCAGTCGAGGTGGACACGCTGCGTCCATTCGGGACCGACGCCGGCCAGCTCGACCTCGAGCCCCAGGTCCGTTCGGGCGATCCGCACGCCGACGTAGCGGCCGACGATCCCTGCCGAGCCGTCGGCGCCGATCACGACGCCCGCGTGGAGGGATCCGGCGGCGGTCGTGACCTGCACGCCGTCGGCGTCCTCCTCGACATGCGTGACCCGGGTGTGGTCGCGGAAGGTCACGCCCGCCTCCACGGCGGCGTCCACGAGGGCCTGGTCGAGCACCTCTCGGCGCGCGAGCGCGAGGAACGCGCGGGTCGAGCGAACTCGACGGACGGGTCCGCCGTCCTGTGCGAACGACACGGTCGCCACGCGTCGCTCGACCGCTGCGAGCGCCGAAGGAGGCAGCAGCGCGAGGGAGCTCCCAATCAGGCCGCCTCCACAGGTCTTGTAGCGGGGAAAGGGCGCCGCGTCGAGCAGCAGCACCCTCGCGCCTCCCGCAGCTGCGGTCCGCGCGGCGGTCGACCCGGCGGGGCCGGCACCGACCACGACGACGTCCCAGTGCTCCGTCACGCCTGCGGTCCGGAGAACCGCGTGGTGACGCCCGACGAGACGAGCACGGAGTCGGGCGTGCGGTCGGCGAGCCCCGGGAATCCCGCGGCGGCGAGCAGCTCGTCGTCGAGGTCCAGCAGCTCGCCACGGTGCAGCGGCCACGGCTCGTGCTCGTTCCGCCAGTAGTGCGTGCCGCTCCGCCGCTCGACATGCATCGCCCAGCGCGCCGTCAGGAAGTCCGCGAGCGCGTCGCCCTCCACCCGTTCGGCGGTGCGGCGGACGGCGATCCGCGTCCTGGGGCGCGTCGCCCCCTCCAACCGCTCCGACCAGTACCGGAGCGTGGCGCCGGTGCGCTCGCCGCGCATCCGGGCCCAGCGGTACGGCAGGCCGAGCGCGATGCGGGCCGCGAGCACCGGCAGCAGGTGCTCGGCGTCCAGGCTGCGGAACACCACGCTCCGTCGCCCCTCGTCGTCCACGGCGTACAACCGGACGTTCGTCTCGAGGAACGTGCCGAGCCACGGCACCGCCGGCAGCGGCGGGAAGGTCGTCCGCTCGAGCCGGAACGGGATCAGCCCGACCCACGTCGCGCCGTCCGGCGTCGTGTCCGGCCGGGTTCTCGACGGCAACCACCCCGACACCTCGGCCGGGTCGACCCGCCAGTGCAGGAACACGGCGTCGCGCCATCGCTGCTGGATGACCGCTCGGCCGGCGAGCGCCGGCGCGGTGGAAGCCACCGCCTCCACCGCACGCACCTCAGGCGCCGACCAGCGCGGAGGCGAGGACGCCGTGCAGCTTGTCGAGGCTCACACGCTCCTGCTGCATCGAGTCGCGGCTGCGCACGGTCACCGACTGGTCGTCGAGCGAGTCGAAGTCGATCGTGATGCAGAACGGGGTGCCGATCTCGTCCTGGCGGCGGTATCGACGGCCGATGGCTCCGGCGTCGTCGAACTCGACGTTCCAGTCCTGCCGCAGGTCGGCCGCGACCTGCTTGGCGAGCGGCGACAGCCGCTCGTTGCGGCTGAGGGGCAGCACGGCCGCCTTCACCGGGGAGAGCCGGGGGTCGAGCCGCAGCACGGTGCGCTTGTCGACGCCACCCTTGGTGTTCGGCGCCTCGTCCTCCGAGAACGCGTCGACGAGGAACGCCATCACCGATCGGGTCACGCCCGCAGCCGGCTCGATGACGAACGGGGTCCACCGCTCGCCGGCGCCCTGGTCGAAGAAGCTCAAGTCGGTGCCGGAGTGCTTCGAGTGCGTCGTCAGGTCGTAGTCGGTGCGGTTCGCGACCCCCTCCAGCTCCCCCCACTCGCTGCCGGTGAAGCCGAAGCGGTACTCGATGTCGACGGTCCGCTTCGAGTAGTGGGACAGCTTGTCCTTCGGGTGCTCGAACAGCCGGAGGTTGTCCGGACTGATCCCGAGGTCGGTGTACCAGCGGTGCCGCTCCGCGATCCAGTAGTCGTGCCACTGCTCGTCGGTACCGGGTTCGACGAAGAACTCCATCTCCATCTGCTCGAACTCGCGGGTGCGGAAGATGAAGTTGCCCGGCGTGATCTCGTTGCGGAAGCTCTTGCCGATCTGCCCGATGCCGAACGGCGGCTTCATGCGGGCGGACTGCAGCACGTTCGCGAAGTTGACGAAGATGCCCTGTGCCGTCTCGGGCCGGAGGTAGTGCAGCCCGGCCTCGTCGTCGACGGGACCGAGATAGGTCTTCATCAGGCCGGAGAAGGCGCGGGGCTCGGTCCAGGACCCGGGCTGCCCGGTTTCCGGGTCGCGGATGTCCGCCAGGCCGTTGACCGGCGGATGGCCGTGCTTCGCCTCGTACGCCTCGATCAGGTGATCGGCGCGGTACCGCTTGTGGGTGTGCAGGCTCTCGACCAGCGGGTCGGAGAACACCTCCACGTGGCCGGACGCCTCCCACACCCGGCGCGGCAGGATCACGGACGAGTCGAGCCCGACGACGTCCTCGCGGCCGCGCACCATCGTGCGCCACCACTGGCGCTTGATGTTCTCCTTCAGCTCGGCGCCGAGGGGGCCGTAGTCCCACGCCGACCGGGACCCGCCGTAGATCTCACCCGCCTGGAAGACGAACCCCCTCCGCTTCGCGAGGGCGATGACGCTGTCGAGCGAGGGGGCTGCCACGGGTCTCCCGTTCCGGGCCTCGCCGGCTGCGGGGCCCCGTGTCGTGGCGGCAAGCCTACCGAGCGCCTGTCGCGCCCCCCTCGGACCGGCGCCGCGCAGTGTTAAGCCGTGTGACCGATGCCGTGGTGCGGTCGCGTGGACCGACCTACCGTGGCTCCACCGCCGGGTGGCCCGGCGCCGGAGGAGCACCCCGATGACGCACCAGACGCACCCGCAGCAGGCCCTCGCGGCATGCGAGCAGGGCGCGATGTGCATCGACGATCGTCCCGGTCACGCCGTGACGCTGCTGCGCCTCCGCCTCGCTCATCTGCACCCGGAGGGCTGGGTCGACGCCGTCGTCTCGGACGTCGCGGCCGATGGCACGATCACCCTGCACCGCTGGGCCGACGGCACGACGGCACAGGTGTGGCACCACGTCGACCGGCACGACCTGCTGGTCACCGGTTCGGTGGTGTCCGTCCACGAGCGGTACGGCGTCCTCGCAGCCGGCGAGCACCGGCTGAACGTCGCCCCGCGCTAGAACCTCAGGCGGCGGCGGCCGTCATCGACGCGAGCATCGCGCTGCACGCGGCGTTGGTGGCCTCGCAGGCGTCGGCGCACATCGCGCAGGCCGCGCTCATGTCGGCGTGGGTGCGGCACTCGGCGGTGCAGGCGGCGGTCATCGCGATGCACGCCTCCAGCATCGCGATCATCGCCATGCGGTCCATGCCGGCCGGGCGCATCATCATGCGCATCGTCGTCATGCAGACGTCGGCGCACATCGCGCAGCGGGACGCACAGGAACCCATGCCGTCCATGCCGCCCATGGCGTCGGAGCACATGACGCAGGCCTGCATGCTCATCGACGTGGCGTCGATGGCCTTCTGCATCAGCATCATGTCCATACCCATGTCATTGGGCATCGGCATGGCCTTCATCATCTCGGTCGTCGTGTCCATCACGTGCGCGTCCCCGCTTCCGCATGCCGACGTGCCGCCCGGTCGGGCGCTCTGCAACTCGTCGACCGCATCGGGACCACGGTAGGGAGGGGGCCTTGGAACCGGCTGCGGCTCCCAGACCCGCGTGGCAGCGCGGACTTGCCACTCGACGCCCTGTTCAGGCGGGCACGAGGGCATCGAGTGGCAAGTCCGCGCTCGTCGGGGTCAGGCGGCTGCGACCTCGTTCAGCGCACCCGTCGCGACGTCGAAGACGAACCCGCGGATGGAGTCCTTCTCCGGCACGAACGGGCTCGCTTTGATGCGCGCGATCGACTGCTTGACGTCCTCGTCGAGGTCGGCAAACGCCTCCGCGGCCCACTCCGGCTTGATGCCGGTGGCCTCCTGGATCTGCGCCTTGAAGCCGTCGTCGGTGAAGGTGAGCATGCCGCAGTCCGTGTGATGGATCAGGATGATCTCCTTCGTCCCGAGCAGCCGCTGGCTGATGGTGAGCGAGCGGATCTCGTCGTCGGTCACGACGCCTCCGGCGTTGCGGATCACGTGCGCCTCGCCCTCGTTCAGCCCGAGGATCCGGTAGACGTCGAGCCTGGCGTCCATGCACGCGACGACGGCGAGGTGCTTCGCGGGCGGGAGGGGCAGCTCACCGCCGAAGGACGCGACGTAGGCCTTGTTGTTCTCGAGCAGCTCGTCCGTGACGGACATGGTTTCCTCGTTCCTCGGCGTCCGTTTCGGCGCCCGCGGCAAGACCACGTGATGCTGCAGGGGAGCACAACTCGATGACTCCGTATGACGCGCGCCGGATCCTGGTCGCCGGCACCTCCGGCTCGGGCAAGACGACCCTCGCGGCGCGCATCGCGGCGGTCACCGGCATTCCGCACACCGAGATCGACGGGCTCTTCCACCACGCCGGCTGGACGCCGAATCCACGGTTCGTGGAGGAGGTCCGGGGGCTCGCCGCCCGCGACGAGTGGGTCACCGAGTTGCAGTACGCCGCCGCACGGCCGGTGCTGAGCGCACGTGCGCAGGTGCTGATCTGGCTCGACCTTCCCCGGCTCGTCGTGCTGCGCCGTGTCGTGACCCGCACGGTCGTCCGCCGCCTACGCGGGATCGAGCTGTGGAACGGCAACAGGGAGGCGCCGCTGCGCACGTTCTTCACCGATCCCGACCACATCGTCCGATGGGCGATGCGCACCCACGGCCGTCAGAAGCAGCAGGTGCGCGAGGCTCTGGCCGCGAACACGGACCTGCGGCTGGTCCGGCTGCGGTCGCGCCGCGACACGGCACGGCTCCTCTCCCTGCTGACGCTCCACGCCACCGTCAGGGCCGCGCCGGAGGGCGAAACGAGCACGTGAGCAGGACATCGCATTCCAGCAGGAGCTTTCCCGGCGGATTCCTCCTGGTGCAGTGAGATGTCCCGGCGGTGTCCTCCGGGATCGGCCTACTGCTCAGGCGCGTCGACCGCGCCGCCGAAGCGGCGGTCGCGGGCGTTGTACTGCGCGATCGCGTCCCACAGGTGGGTGCGGCGGTAGTCGGGCCACAGCGTGTCCTGGAACACCATCTCGGCGTACGCGGATTGCCAGAGCAGGAAGTTGGAGGTCCGCTGCTCCCCCGAGGACCGTACGAACAGGTCGACGTCCGGCATGTCGGGCAGGTAGAGGTGCCGCGCGATCGTCCTCTCGGTGATCGCGTTCGGCTTCAGGCGTCCCGCCGCCACCTCCTGGGCGACCTGCCGGACGGCGTCCTGGATCTCGACCCGGCCGCCGTAGTTGATGCACATCGTCAGCGTCAGGGTGCGGTTGTCGCGGGTCAGCTCCTCCGCGCTGCGCAGGTCGCCGATGACCGTGCGCCACAGCCGCGGTGTGCGGCCGGCCCAGCGGATGCGGACGCCCCACTCGTTCAGCTGCTCGCGACGACGGCGCAGCACGTCGCGGTTGAAGCCCAGGATGAAGCGGACCTCGTCGGGCGAGCGGGACCAGTTCTCGGTCGAGAACGCGTAGGCGGAGATGTGTCTGACGCCCGCCTGCAGCCCTCCCGCGACGACGTCGAGCAGGGCCGCCTCCCCTGCCCGGTGCCCCTCGACGCGCGGCAGGCCCCGCCGGTTCGCCCAGCGGCCGTTGCCGTCCATCACGATGGCGACGTGCTCCGGCACCTTCGCGAACGCGGCCGGGTACTCGTGCGTCCAGTCGACCGGACGGATCGGATCCAGCTGGATGCGGGCCATCAGCGCGAACCCAGTCGGGGTGATCTCGAGGCTCGCTGCGCGGTTCCCGAGGCTCTCGAAGGGCGCACCTCGATCAGCGGGGAGGAGCTCATGTGGCGGTGACCGTGCGGTCGAGGTGGTGCAGGGACTTCAGGCCGCGCTCCAGGTGCCACTGCACGTAGGCGGCGATGATGCCGGATGCCTGCCCGCGGGTGGAGGTGCCGGTGGCGTCTGCGAGGACCCAGTCGCCCGTGAGCAGCGCGCCGAGCAGGTCGAGAGTCTCCACCGTCAGCCGGGGGGCGCCCGGCGGGGCGACGTCGTCCGCGACGACCCCGCCCAGTTGGGCGACGAACGCCGTGTGCGGCCCCGGCATCCCGGTCACGGCGCAGTCGCCGAACGTCGGCGCCCACCCGGCGATCGAGAGCGCCCTGAGCAGGTAGGAGTCGAGGATCAGGGAGGCGCCGTGGTCGCGCCGCGCGAGCGCCCGCAGCGCGCCGACGAGCAGCAGGTACTGCTGCGGCGAGGGCTCGTCGGTGAGGCGGTCGGCGGTCTCCACGATCACGTTCGCGGCGGTGAAGCTCGCGTAGTCCGCGGCGATCGGCGAGCCGTAGGCGCCAAGGGACTCCGCCTGCTGGATCACATCGAGGCTGCGGCCCTCGTAGCACTGCAGGTCGACCACCATGAACGGCTCCACGTGGGAACCGAACCGGCTCGAGGTCCGGCGCACGCCCTTCGCGACCGCGCGGATCTTGCCGCGCTGCTTGCCGAGCATCGTGATGATGCGGTCCGCCTCGCCCAGCTGGTGGGTCCGCAGCACGACGGCTTCGTCGCGGTAGGTCGGCACGATCCGATTCTCTCAGCCCCGACCGACTCCCAGCCGCGCGCGGTACCCAGGGATCTCGACCGACCGGGAGGACATCACGATGGCAGGACTGTTCGACAAGGCCAAGGATCTCGTGAACAGCGAGCAGGGTGAGAAGGTCAGCGACCAGGCGCTCGACCGGGCCGCCGACCTCGCAGCGAAGCGGACCGGCGGGAAGCACGACGAGCAGATCGCCTCGGCGCGCGACGCCGCCGACAAGCGCATCGGGACCGAGTAGTCCCGAGGAACGAAGGAGGGGCCGGCCGCGTCATCGCGGCCGGCCCCTCCTGCAGGTCAACGGTCAGGCGGCTTCAGCCACCAACGGGAACGCCCGCGCCTCGTCGAGCGAGGCGAAGCGGTGGATGCTCGAGATCGAGCCGTTGCGCAGCCCGAATGTCGAGTACACGGTCAGCGGCGTGTTCGTCGCGTCGCTGTCCCAGGTCGCGTCCTGCGCCACGACGATGCCACCGGGCACGTCGTAGCAGTCGCGTGGCATCAGCCGTATGCCGGCCGTCTCCGCCCATCTGACCATCACGTCACGACCGCTGGATTCGCCTTCGGATCCTGCGACCACGACGTCGTCGGTGCAAGCGGCGGCAGCTGTCGCGCCGTCCTTGTTGTTCACCGCCACGTGCCAGATGACGATGACGGAATCGAGAGTCGAAGTCGTGAGCGTCATGGCCCAAGGGTGCCGTACGCCACCTCGGCACGCCAGGTGGGTTCACGGAATGTTTGCTACGAAGCAGGGAAGTTCGCGCATAACGAACGCATCACGATGAATTCTGCCCGGGGAATCCCGGGCATTCGGAATGATGAAACGTTTCAGGCGAGTGCGAGCTCGGAGACCTCGGCCCGAACGGCTCGGTTGACGGACGAGACGATGGCCTTCAGCGACGCAGTCGCGATGTCCCCGTCGATGCCGACGCCCCACAGCCGCACGCCGTTCACCTCCAGATCGACGTAGGCCGCCGCCTTCGCGTCGCCGCCGGCGCTGAGTGCGTGCTCGACGTAGTCGTAGAGCGAGATGCGGAAGCCCTGCTCCCCCAGCACGCGGATGAACGCGTCGATCGGGCCGTTGCCGCGCGCCTCCACCTCCAGCACGTCGTCGTCGACGCGGAGGCTGGCGCCGAGATCGACCTGCCCGCTCAGCTCGCTCGACGTGCGGGTGCGGAGCAGCTCGAACCGGCCCCACTTCGCGGCCGGGTCGGGGTGCGGCAGGTACTCGTCCTGGAAGGCGGCCCAGATCTGGTCGCTCGTCACCTCGCCGCCCTCGGCGTCGGTCTTCGCCTGCACGACGCCGGAGAACTCGATCTGCAGCTTGCGGGGCAGCTCGAGCGCGTGGTCGTTCTTCAGGAGGTAGGCGACGCCGCCCTTGCCGGACTGCGAGTTGACGCGGATGACCGCCTCGTAGCTGCGGCCGAGGTCCTTCGGGTCGACGGGCAGATAGGGGACGGCCCATTCCAGCTGCTCGACCGGGGTGCCGGTCGTCGCGGAGGTCGCCTCCATCGCCTCGAAGCCCTTCTTGATCGCGTCCTGGTGGCTTCCCGAGAACGCCGTGTAGACGAGGTCGCCGGCCCATGGGCTGCGCTCGGGCACCCGCAGCTGGTTGCAGTGCTCGGCGGTCGCCCGGATGCGGTCGAGGTCGGAGAAGTCGATCTGCGGGTCGATGCCCTGCGTGAACAGGTTGATGCCCAACGCGACGAGGTCGACGTTGCCGGTCCGCTCGCCGTTGCCGAACAGGCAGCCCTCGATGCGGTCGGCGCCGGCCAGGTAGCCCAGCTCGGCAGCCGCGATCGCGGTGCCGCGGTCGTTGTGCGGGTGCAGCGAGAGGATCACGTGCTCGCGGTGGTCGAGGTGCCGGTTCATCCACTCGATCGAGTCGGCGTACACGTTCGGCGTCGCCATCTCGACGGTCGCGGGCAGGTTCAGGATCACGTTCCGCTCGGCCGTCGGGACGAGCACCTCCATGACCCGGTTGCAGATCTCGACCGCGAACTCGAGCTCGGTACCCGTGTAGGACTCGGGCGAGTACTCGTAGTAGACGGCAGTCTCGGGCACCGTCGCCTCGTACTGCTTGCACCAGCGAGCGCCGTCGAGCGCGATGTCGACGATGCCCTGGCGCCCGGTGCGGAACACGACGTCGCGCTGCAGGATGCTCGTGGAGTTGTAGAGGTGCACGATCGCCTGCTTCGCCCCCGCGATCGACTCGTAGGTGCGGGCGATCAGGTGCTCCCGCGCCTGCGTCAGCACCTGGATGGTGACGTCGTCGGGGATCGCGCCCTCGTCGATCAGGCTGCGGACGAAGTCGAAGTCCGCCTGGGATGCGGAGGGGAACCCGACCTCGATCTCCTTGTAGCCCATCCGCACGAGCAGGTCGAACATGATCCGCTTGCGTTCGGGGCTCATCGGGTCGATGAGCGCCTGGTTGCCGTCGCGCAGGTCGACCGCGCACCAGCGCGGCGCCTCGGTGATGCGCTTCGTGGGCCAGGTGCGGTCGGGGAGGTCGACCGCGAACTGGTCGAGGTACGGGCGATAGCGGTGCGTCGGCATCGGAGACGGCTGCTGCCGGTTCTGCATGAGGAGTGCGTTCCTTCTACTCGTCGGGGGCGGCCAACGCTGAGACCTGCCGCGACGAGGAGGGCCTGAGAAGTTAGGCCTCGTCGCGGCAGCGAAGGAGGAGGAGCGCCGTCTGCACGCGGCCAGGGTACACCGCGCTTCTGGCGTTCGCGGATACGGAGATCCTCGGAGACACGCGGTCGCGAGCGCCCTCCCTGCGGGGTGTCGCGAGATTGATCCGGATCCGCGAAGGGATTCCGGATCCGCGAAGTCAGCCGCCGTGCCAGTGGAC
>NZ_CAXTHO010000085.1:0-9599 GCF_964244015.1 uncultured Amnibacterium sp.
GATGGATGGCGAGTCGGAAGCGCGTCCCGGTGGGGCGGGCGCCGGTCTCGCCCGCAGACGTGGAGACGCCCGAACGGCGTCCATCGACCGAGACGTTCGACGGCGGGAAGCCTGTCGGCGTCACGTCTCGTCCAGCGTCTCGCGCGCCGGGGCCAGTTGTTGCCTACCGGCCGTGTCAAGGTCGCCTCGTCACGCGAGAATCCGGGCCAGCGCGAGCACATGCGGCATCGGTGATTCGATATTGAGCACGCTTGGCATTACCCGATTCAGTCCGTCGAGTTCGAGTTCGCCGGTGAGAAGCGGCTGCTCGTCATCGGCCCGGATACCAGCGGAGCGACGCCCGAGTTGGCAGTCGTCCGGGGCATGGACCGACCCGGATCATTCACGCGGATCTGCTCCGACCGGAAGTCCGCCACTACCTGAGGTAACAGTGATGACGATGAAGCCGCGGTGTGGGGCGACTGGACTCCACGACTTCATCCCGCCACCGCCTCGGCTCGTGATGCCACTCGTTTTCGACTCATCGTTGCGGCCGCTGAGGCTCCCAGCACGGCAGACGAAGTGCTTATTGCTCGGGTGCGACAAGCGCGCGACGCCGGCGACTCCTGGGTGGATGGGCGCTCGCCACCGCTCATGAGCAGGGCTCCGTGTTTGGAGCTCTGACGATGCGCGAATAGCCGGGAAACGTAGGGCGGATCGGGGTGAGGAGAGGGTTGCCCCCGCAGGGACTCGAACTCGTATCGAGGCCGCCGATTGCCGGTCCCGCCGGGCGAGATCCGCATAACTACGGGGTTCTTCGATCACGGGAAGGGGCCGGAATCACCGCGATTCGCCCCACTTGTGTAGTTTTTGTGCAGTTCTCCGGACCATAAGACTGCATCCCACGGTCGCTCCGAGGAGATCTTCCCGAGCGACACGCGGGTGCGTGGCAGCCGCACGCTCACATTGACAGAGCTGTCGATGCCGCCGCTTCGAGGACGATCGAGGGCGGACGATTCCTGTTCCTGGCTGCTGACCTGCCGCACCTGCCGCTGCTCGAGGACGATATCGTCGAGCCGGGGCTAATCGCGCCCATCGGGCTCGTGCCGTCCGGTGCCACGCCGGGTGCGTTGGTCATCTGCTTCTTCGCCGAGGTGATCGAGCAGCTGGCGCATCGGGAGGACGTCGGACTGGTCGGAGTGCTGACCGCCGCCGCGTTGCTGGAGGAGGTCATCGTGCGCGTTCACGAACGTTTGCGATCGCAGCGAAGCTTTCCAGCCGGGCCGGAAGCGCGAGTCCCTGTCACCCGGTCGTCGCGAGGCTCGCGACGTCTATTGGGCGCAGACCACATCGACGGCAGGTCAGACCGCGAGCCTGCTCGAACTGCTGCAACTGGAAGGCGGCCTCGATCGCAATCCCGCCGGGCGTGCCTTCCGTATGACGAGACCTAGGTCACATTCCGAACTCCGCAGCGAGGGCTCGCTGACCATGGGCGGGTTCAAAGGACGCCGGGAGGCTTGACAATGAGGACCTGGCAGGATGAAGGAGCCCGATGCGCTACAGGTTCAATATCGCAACCCTGGGCCGATGGGACCCCGAACTGGGCCTCCACATCATTCGGACCGAGGAGCTCGGGCTGCCTCAGGCATCATCTTCGGATGACATTCAGGCGACGGCGCTCCTAGGAGAGTGGAGTCGAGGTCGTATCGCACTCGAAGCGCCAGAAGACGTTCTCCTGGCCGAGATCGACGCGAGCATTCAAGGGGTCTTGCGACGAGATGTGCTGGAACACTACTTGTCCAACTCCGGCCGCACGTTTGACGACGAGCCTTCCTCATGGGGTGCGCTCGGTCCGCTGGCCGTAGCGCCTACGGACGGAAGAACTGTCCTTATCGACGGAAACCATCGCTGGGCATGCGCGCTGATCGAAGGCAAGGCGACTTTCCGGGCACAGATTCTTCGACCGGGTGCGTTGTTTCCAACCGGCACCGACTGGGGTCAGATGCTCCAGTCTCAACTTACAGAGGGTCAGCGCGGCGCCGCGCGGTCATGATCGCGGCCTGAGGGGTGGGCGAGCGACATACGTTAAACACGCCGGCGGTGTGGCGAACGTCCAAGAGTCCGTCCGCCAGCCTGGGGTAGCCCGGCCGCCCGGCTGGAGGTCTCCGGACATGTCGCTCCGGCCAGCCCTGACCTGTGCGTTCTTGCGCGGGAGCTTCCGACGCGCTTGAGATCGGGGCCCGGTCTCTAGCAGTTCCGCTGAACAGCGGCCGTCAAACAGATGTCGGTGGTCCGCTCTATCGTGTGAGGCACGAACGTCTCCACGTTCGACGAGCATGGATCGCCTCCGCCCTGCCAGACCGTCGGACTCATGAATGCAAGAGGTGCGCGTGCCTGAAATCACCCACGAACGGATCGCTACATTCGCCGCCGAGCGCATCAACCTTCCTCATGCGGATGCGGTGGAACACCGCTCACAGGTCGATGGCCTCCGCGACCGGCTGGCGTCCAAAATAGCTGCCGACCCGGGATACGCCCTCGTCAAGAGCCTGCACGCTGGAAGCGTGGCTAAGCGCACCGCACTGAAGAACGTGAACGACCTCGATCTCGCGGTGTACGTCAAGGCGGCTGAAGCGCCCGCCGAGGATACCGAACTTGTGCACTGGATAGCGGATCGGCTGTATGAAGCCACCACAAACATGGATCGCACGCAGTTTGAAGAGCAGACCCATTGCGTCACCGTTCACTATCGAGGCTCGGAACTCGACGTCGATGTTGTCCCTGTGCTGTACGAAGGAGAAGCAAATGATGTGGGATACCTCATCAAGAAACACACTGGAGATCGGCTCAAAACTAGTACTAGGCTTCACCTAGACTTCATTGGCAATCGCCGCAAGGTCCACGGTGATGCGTTTCTCGAGTTGATCCGCGTTACAAAGTGGTGGAAGCGACAAGTGGCAAGTCGGGTCGACCAAGAGTTTAAGTTCAAGTCGTTCATGATCGAACTGATATGGGCCCACCTCGCTGATTCAGGCGTCCCCCTCTCCGATTACCCGCAAGCTCTGGAATCGTTCTTTGAATGGATCATCACGACAGGCCTTGAAGAGCGGGTGACGTTCACGGACTACACCGCTGCAGGATCCTTCCCTGCGCTGGGGTCAGACCCCATCCAGATTCTCGACCCAGTGAACCCAGACAACAACGTCGCTGCCAGATACGACAGTGCAGGACGGGACAAGATCCTCAATGCTGCCACTTCGGCCTATGACGCACTAACGGATGCACGATTTGCGACGACCAAAGGACGCGCCGTCGACAACTGGCAAGAGCTACTCGGCCCCACTTTCAAGGGATAGGCGCATATGACAGGTTCTTACAGCGTAAGTCAGACCTTCACGCTGACGCACGCTAAGCATCTCGCGTCAAAGGTTGTGAGCGACCTTTACCAGTGCTGCAAGTTCTACGGCGAGCCTTCCGAATCGCAGATCGAGAAATACCAGGAGGAACTTATTGTGATGCTCGCTGGTGGCTACGTAAAAGAGTACGAATTTGGGTTCAAGAAAAGCGGCAACCGCATCCTCTCTTGGCAATACCGGGTGAGCCCGAGCGGAGATCTGGTCGGCGGCGCGGATAACCGGAGCGGTGGCATTTATGCCAGAGCTGACGTAAGCGGCGCGACTCATTTCAACTTCATGTCCTATAGCCAAGCTTGGTTCGATCTGAACGCGGCCGGAAAGGGCGCCGTGAACGCTAAGCACCCAATCGAGCGAAGCGTTGGCGAACTGCCTAACGACGGTAACGGGTACTGGGCTACAGATCGTACCTACGGCAGCGGTGGGATTGCGATCGAGAGAAAGACGTTCCGCCCGCTATGACCTCAAACAGCGAACTCTTTGGGAACGTTCTCGAGTATCCGGACAGTGCGGCCCGGGATCGATTCGATGCGCTCGTGGGCATCGATGACATCAAACGGCGGTTGGTGAACGAGGCGAGCGTTCTAATCAATCCGCAAGTGCTTGAAGGGTGGAGTACGAGACACCACGGCGGGACCCTGAACGCGGTACGCGCTGTGGAGGAACGAACCCCGCTCATTGTCCTCGCGGGCGACGTCGGTACAGGGAAGACGGAGCTTGCGGAATCGGTCGGAGATTCGATCGTCCGTTCGCTTCGGATCCCCCTGCTTACGCTATATCCGCTCAGCTTAAGCACGCGGGGAAGTGGTCTTGTCGGGGAGATGACTACGCTTATTACGCAAGCATTTGAATTTGTTCGGTCAACTCTCGGTCAAGCGCGCGATGGCAACGGGAAGGTTCGGAACGCGGCAATTCTCCTCATCGATGAGGCCGACGCGATCGCACAGTCGCGCGAGCTCTCGCAGATGCACCACGAAGACCGCGCCGGTGTCAATGCGCTGATACGGGCGATCGACAGTTTCCGCCGAGACAAACTTCCGGTTCTCACTGTGCTCTGTACAAACCGTTCAGATGCGCTCGACCCTGCAATTGCGCGGCGCGCAGCACACGTCTTCACCTTCTCGCGTCCATCGAAGGAGCAAGCGACGAGTGTTCTGCGCGCCGCTTTGCACGGCACGGGCATCCGCAGTGAAGCCGTAGCCGAGGCGGCACGGCTCCTCGTTCCCGCCGGCGATCGAGACTGGGGACCGACCTACTCGGACCTGCGACAGAGATTCGTGCCAGACCTCGTACTTGACGCGTACGGGGAGGACAGGGCGATCACCGAGGTTGCCCTCACCCGAGCTGCCGAGAGCTTCGTCCCTACGCGTCCCTTTGGAACCGCCAATGCCTGATCTTCTCGGACCGGTCTTCATCTCATACCGAAGAAAACGCATTCAAGAGACGGATGCACTCATCCATGCGCTCCATGACCGAGGGCTCCCCACTTGGCGCGATGTGGATGATCTAGACAGTGAGCCGACTGAGGAGACCGTTCGTGCGGTCCTGAAGGACGGCAGGACCTCCGGGGCGATTCTTTGGCTGACGCCTGACGTTCGGGACAGTGCCATCGTAAAGAACGTTGAGGTACCTGAAGCGGTTCGGCGGTACCGACGCGATAAGGATTTCTGGCTCCTCGTTATTCTCGCCGATGGGCTTGAATACGAGGAGGTGACCAGCTTGTTCGGTGACAGTCTTGGTATAGAGGACCTCGCTACTTGGAATCTGACCAAGGTGTCAGCGCCGTGGGCTTCCTTTGCTGATATACGTCAGATCGCCGTTTCGGCGTTGAGGTGGAGGGTCGCTAAATTAGCGCCGAGTGGGCTCGAGGCGGGCGTCAATCTAGCGGTGCACGCAAAGGGAACGATGACGTTCGGAGCTCATGATGCACTTGCCCTCGACTGGACAAGGTACTTCAACGACGGTGTTCCCGAGTGTTCGGGACTGGGAGTTGATGGCTGGGGCTGCTCGCGACGTGGCTTTGGTCCTGAAGCAAGGCACAACAAATGCGACTACATTGCGAATTAGCGGTACGCCGTCCGTCCCTGCTGCAATGTTGCTTGGGTCTACTTATTCGGCGAGAGACGGGCGCAGCCCCTCGTGGTTGCAGCGCGAGCCGGACGGAGCCACCGTCACGCCGTGGAGGTTGGCGGACTTTTCCAATGCCTCGCATGCGGAGAAGTTGGGCTGGAAGGCGGCACCGGTCGTATATAGAGACACGTCTGCCAGTGCTCTCGCTGTTTTAGTCAACCTTTCTGGCAATGTGGAAGAAGCGTTTGCTCGGAGTAGGGCCTCTCTCCCTAAGTGGCGAGCAGTCGTGAAGATTGAGTCGCTTGTGGCTCGCAACACGCGATCGGATCCCTTAGCCTCAAGCGAGGCGGCTTCGCTCGTCCACTTGAGCATCGACGCGATACGGGCTGCGCAATCAGAAGTTCTCGGCATCGAGGCTATTCACTTCTTTATTGCCGGTCCGGCGGGCTTCGCCTTCATGCTAGGGACCTTCGTTGCAACGCTGCCGAGAATTACGACTTATGAGTGGGATCCGGCGTCGCGTATGTACTCCGCCGCGGCGACCTTCGCGACCTGATGGGCTCGAGGCGGTGTCGACGATCGATCCTTGGGCTCCAGTACTTAGCGCGGGGAGCGATCCGGGAGCTCGACTAGGTCGACGCACCCTCGCTGGCCGCGGCACACGGATCGATGTAGGTCGGAGCGATCGTTTTTGTCACCCGGCTGTGTGTGCAGAGAGAGAAGCACAGGGGAACGGTGAGCCCCCTCGCTGGACCCCTCGTTGGGTGCGAGGGGGCCACCGAGGGGTTTCGGGTGTCTTGCCCTGTCCTGGCCTACCACCTCCGCTGACGCGGCTTCTGAACCACCCTCATTCAGCAGAAAAGCGTTGCTGACTGAGGGTGGTTCAGAAGTACAGGTGGCAGGCCAGGACAGGGCAAGAGGAAACAGAGGGATTTGCGGGAGCGGGGATCTGGTGGAGAGGGGAGCGGGATGGGTGAGGAGTGATGGCGAGAGGCTGAATCGGTAAGGGATGGATCGACAGATAGGAGGATTGGACTACGAGTGGGGATGATTGCGATGGGTTGAGAGCGGGATTGTCGCGGTGAGGTCGTAATTCGGGTAGGGCTTTCGTGTAGTGATGCGCGGGAGCGGTGCGGGTTGACCGTTGGATCGAGTCGGCCTGAGTGACGGCTGCTACCGCGGTGTCCTCCACAGGCCGAGTTCGACGCGTTTGTGACTCCTGATCACAGACCGCTCGAGTCGTCGCGTCTCGCCCGCAACAGTCGGGTGGTGGGCAGCATCGAGCGGTACTCGAGCGGCGGCGATCGCCGGTACCGGGTGCGCTACCGCGATCCCGAACGGCGTTCGAAGGCGAAGGCCGGGTTTGTGACGCGGCGCGAGGCGGAGGCGTTCCTCAATGCAGTCAGTACCTCAGTCGCACACGGGGCTTACATCGACCCGACCGATGCCCGAGCGACCATCGTCAACCTCGGTCCTAAGTGGCTAGACGCGCAGACCCACCTCAAGCCCAGCTCGTACGCCACGCTTGAGACCGCCTGGCGCGTGTACGTCGCTCCGCGGTGGGGCGAGACCGAAGTCGGCCGGATCCGGCACAGCGACGTGCAGGCCTCGGTCGCGCAGCTGATTAAGGGAACCGCGCCGAGCATCCATCCACAGCACCCGCTCGGCGCGACGAGCGTCATCCGCGCCTACGGCGTTCTCGCCTCGATCCTCGATCCTCGACACCGCCGTCCGCGATCGCCGGCTCAGCGCAAACCCTGCACGCGGTGTCCACCTGCCACGCAAGCACGGCAAACGGCACGCGTACCTCAGCCATCAGCAGGTCGAGCTGCTCGCCCGGTGCGCAAACGACAAGGGGACGCTCGTCCGGTTCCTCGCTGACACCGGTTTGCGCTGGGGCGAGGCCGTTGCGCTGCGCGGCCGCGAAATCGACTTCGGGCGGCGGCGCGTCGCGGTCGTCGAGAACGCGGTGCGGGTCGGCGGCCGGATCATTGTCGGCACCCCGAAAGTCGCACCATGCCCGCCGAGTACCGATCCCGCCATTCCTGGCGGCTGAGCTGGCCGAGCAGATTCGAGGGCGGTCAGCCGGCGCGCTCGTCTTCGGCGACGGTGTGCATCACCTGAATCAGCCGACCGTCAAGGGCGGGTGGTGGGTTCAATCCATCGGACGAGCCCAGGCGATCGACCCAGGGTTCCCGACGCCGACGATCCATGACCTTCGGCACACGGCCGCAAGCCTCGCGGTGAGTGCTGGCGCGAACGTCAAAGCGATGCAGCGGATGCTCGGTCATGCCTCCGCGTCAATGACCCTTGACGTGTACGCCGACCTCTTCGATGAGGACCTAGAGTCGGTTTCGATGGCCCTCGATCACGCGAGAGCTGCGGAAGTTGTGCAGTTTTTGTGCAGTTCCGGCCCTGCAGTGGACCCGGGACCAGCCCGCGATCTGCATGATTCCGGGGAAGTAGGGCCCTAAGAAGGGGTGCCCCCGCAGGGACTCGAACTCAAATCCGCCCGCGAACTTGCAATGACGGCTGTGATTAGCGGAACTAAAAGAAACGCCGTTCACCACAAACTGCCTCGATCACGGGCGATCCCGTTCAGTTGCAGTCAAATGTGGTCGACATTCGAGTGAGCTGCGGAATCGCGCTGCGCTGCTTCACCGTTCGGGCGCGGACGTCTCGTCATGGGAGACAGTCACGTACCCGATGCGATCCGTCAGTGAGCCGTCATTAGCGGGGCTGACGAGTGCGTGCAGTGCAAGCGTCGTGGCGAGCACGAGGCCCACCGCGGCGATAGCGACCGTCAGCAGCACGAAGTCGGACCGAAGTCGATGGAGCACCGTATCTGCCTACGGACCGGAGGTGAACGCGAGGCAGCGGACGCGGAACGTGTTGTGGTCGATGCGGTGCGTCACCGCCCCCGGTTCGCGGTTCGCGGTCGCTCGATGTGCCGGGTGCGGCTCTCGCGTGGACTCGAGGCGCGGAGGTGGTCATCTGGACGGACTCTCACGAACAGAAGCGCGAAGCGTGGGTGTGGGCGGGAGCGGTCGAGCGGGTCGGCTCAGGCAGATCGATCGACGAAACGCGCAGCCCCTTGTACGGCGAGCCTCCTGGGTCCGACGGTCGCGCGCTACGGCTGAGCGGTTCTCGCACGTCGGCGTCGGCCGCTCCGCGCGACAGAACCGAATCGCCCGCCGCTCAATGGCGGGTGTTCCTGCCGGGAGCCTCACCGTACGCATCCGTGTAGTCGCGGCTGAAGTGGCTGGCGCTCGCGTACCCCACGGCATGCGCTACCGACGTGACCGTATGCGAGCCCGACACGAGAAGTCGACGTGCCTCCTGCAGCCGGATGGTGCGCTGGAACTGGCGAGTGCTGCGCCCCGTAACCTTTGGAAGTGGCGGTCGAGGCTCGGCCGGTTCATACCGGCCATCCGTGCGAGTTCCTCGACCGGCGCCTGGTCGGCGAAGTTCCAGACCGGGTGATCAGCAACCCGACGCACCTGTGCGACGGCGCGCTCTCATGAGCACGGCCCTGTGTTTCGAGCCCCGACGATTCGCAAGAAGCCCGGAACCAGGGGGCAGAACGGGGTGTGAAGAAGGGTGCCCCTGGAGGGAGTCGAACCCCCAACCGTTTCCTTAGGACGGAACTGCTCTTCCATTGAGCTACAGAGGCGTGGTGAGAGCGATGCTGCGAAGAGCAGTGTAGAGGGGTGGATCCCGACGACGTCGCTCGGCTGACCGAGCTCGAGGAGTCGCTGTGGCGTGCGACGACTCGGTTCGACCGCGACCATCTCGCCCGTGTGTACGCCGACGACTTCGACGAGTTCGGGCGGTCAGGCAAGCACTGGACACGCGAGGCGTCGATGGCGGCTGCCGTGGAGGCGTTCGAGACGGTGCTGCCGCTGCCGCACCTGCGGATCCGCCCGCTCGGCCCGGACGCGGCGCTGCTCACCTACCGCAGCGAGATGACCTACCCGGACGACGATGTCACGCTGGTCGCCAACCGCAGCTCGGTCTGGCACCGCATCGACGGGCAGTGGCGCCTGCGGTTCCACCAGGCGACGCCCAGCCGCTGAGCGTGGCGACCGGTGATCTCGAGGCTCGCTGCGCTCGCACCTCGATCAGCGGGCGGGAGGC
>NZ_CAXTHO010000085.1:9699-13111 GCF_964244015.1 uncultured Amnibacterium sp.
CGACCGGTGATCTCGAGGCTCGCTGCGCTCGCACCTCGATCAGCGGGCGGGAGGCTGCGCTCGCACCTCGATCAGCGGGCGGGAGGCTGCGCTCGCACCTCGATCAGCGGGCGGGACGCTGCGCTCGCACCTCGATCAGCGAGCGGGAGGAGGAGGAGGCGGCGGGGCAGCGACCGATCAGTGTCCCTCACTACCACCGTTCCGTCGACCGGCGCGCCGCGCGCCACCCCGGGCGGCGGATGGCGCCGACCTACAGTGGCAGGGTGCTGTATGCCGAGGAGCAGGAGGGGGCGCCCGACCGCGCCGCTTCCCGCGTTTCGACCGGCACCGGGCACGGGTCGACGCCGAACGCCGTCAGCGTCGGGGACCCGCGCTTCACGCCCGTGAACAGCGCCGTCGGCGCCTGGGATCGGTGGCGCGACGAGCTCGCGCACGTCGGCGGGGTTTCGGCGCTGATCCGGTTCGAGGACTCGGTGCGGACACGGATCGAGCTGTCGACGACGCATCCCTCCGGACTCGCGCAGTTCATCACCGGCAAGACGACGCTGCTGTCGAACCTGATCCGCGACGACATCGCGTTCCGGACGGCCAGCGCGGCCGCCTCGACGCTCACCGCGAAGGCGGTCGAGCTCGCCGCGACGCGCGGCCTCGACGGCATGCACCTCGCGATCGGGCTCGCGGAGTGGCGGTTCGAGAAGCAGGACTTCCGCGGCCCGGTGCTCCTCCGCCCGCTCGCGATCCGCCGCTACGGCCGCGACTTCGAGCTGCGGCTGAAGGGCGCGCTGACCCTGAACCCCGGCCTGGTCGCGGCGATGCGCGAGCAGTACGACATCGAGCTCGACCCCGCCGCGTTCGTCGCGCTCGCGCTGCAGGCCGGCGCGTTCAAGCCGCAGCCCGTGATCGACCGGCTGCGCGAGCTGACCGCGCACCTCCAGCGGTTCAGCGTGCAGCCGCGGCTGCTGATCTCCTCGTTCGGCGAGGTCGGCGCGGCGCTGCTCACCGACGCGAAGGACCTCTCGCACCCCGTCATCGACGCGGTGGCCGGCAACCCGACCGCGTTCGCGAGGATCACCGGGGCGACCGACCGGGTCGAGGTCATCCCGCAGGACCAGCGGCCGCCGACGCTCGACGGTGCGCTGCTCGACGCGGACCTCGAGCAGGAGCAGGCGGTCGCCGAGATCGCCGCCGGCCACCACCTCGCCGTGCACGCCCTCCCCGGCACGGGCGCGACGCAGACGATCGTGAACGCGATCGGCGTGCTCGTCGCGCAGCACAAGCGCGTGCTCGTCGTCAGCCCACGGCACGCGACCCTCCGGTCCGTCGCGGACCGCCTCGCCGACATCGGGCTGCCCGGGCTCACCGCCTCCGGCCGTTCCGTGCGCCGCGACCTGATCCACGCGATCTCCCGCAACGAGAAGGCCGTCGCCGCCGAGACGAGCGAGGTCGACGAGGCCCTCACCCGCCTCCGGTCCGTGCTGCTCGACTACCGCGCCGCGCTCGGCCGCCGCGACCCCGTCCTGCACGTCAGCGTGCTGGACGCGCTCGGCGAGCTCGCCCGCCTCGCGCTGCTGCCCAGCCCGCCGGCGACGACCGCGCGCCTGTCGACCAGGGCGATGGAGGCGTTGGCGACCGATCGGGGAGCGGTGCAGGAGGACCTGCTGCGCGCCGCATCGCTCGGCGAGTTCCGGATCGGCCCGATGGACTCGCCCTGGTACGGCGCGGCCTTCGCCGACGGTCAGGCGGCCGCGACGGCGCACGCGCTCGCCAAGCGCCTCCAGGGCGCCGAGGTGCCTCGGCTGCTCGAGCACGCGGACCAGCTGATCGCCGGCTCGCGGTTCCGGCCGTTCGGCACCGTCGGCGAGCTCGGGATCTACCTCAAGCTGCTGCTCGACATCCGCGAGACGCTCGACAAGTTCCAGCCCGCCGTGTTCGACCGGCCGCTCGGCGAGCTGATCATCGCCACCGGGCCCCGCCGCGAGTCCCGCGAGATGTCGAGCGTCAACCGGAGGCGCCTGCACCGGCTCGCGAAGGAGTACCTGCGGCCCGGGGTGCACGTGACCGACCTGCACGACTGGCTCTCGCGGATCCAGCAGCAGCGGGTGCTGTACCAGCGCTTCGTCACGAGCGGGCAGGCGCCGGACGTGCCCGCCGGGATCACCGACGTGTGGACCGAGTACCGGGCGGTGGAGGCGGACCTCGCCGCGCTCGACGATCCGCTCGGGCTCGCGGGGACGCCCGACTCCCTCCTCCACGAGCCGATCGACAACCTCGGCGACCGGCTCGCGGCGCTCGCCGCGGACTCCGACGTGCTCGAGAACCTGCAGGACCGGCAGACCGTGATGTCGCGGCTGAAGTCGCAGGACCTGTCGCCGCTGCTGGAGGACCTCGCGGGCCGGCACGTGCCGCCCGAGCGGGTCGGCGCCGAGCTGGAGCTGGCGTGGTGGAAGAGCGTGCTGGAGCGGCTGCTCGCCGAGGACCCGGCGCTGCTCGGCGCGAACACGACCGTGCTCGACCGGCTCGAGCAGGACTTCCGCCTCGTCGACGAGGCGCACGCGGGTGCGAATGCGAAGCGGCTCGCCTGGCAGCTCGCCGACTCGTGGCGGCTCGCCCTCGCGGACCGCGGGCCGGAGGCGGCGGCGCTGCGGCAGCTGCTGCAGAACAAGGTCGACGACATCGCGGTGCTGCACCGCGAGGCGCCGCACCTGATCAAGCTGCTCGCCCCGGTCTGGCTCGCGTCCCCCTACGACGTGCACACCCTCGGCGAGGTCACCTTCGACACCGTGTTCGTCGTCGATGCGGGGGCGCTGAGCTTCGCGGAGGGGCTCGGCGCGATCCGCCGAGCGAAGCAGGTCGTCGTGTTCGGGGATCCGGTCACGCAGACGCCGATGCCGTTCGACATCGCGATCCGCGAGACCGAGCACGAGCAGGAGACGCAGAAGCGCCTCGACGAGCGGCACGCCGACAGCGTGTTCGCGCGCCTCGCCGATCTGGTGCCGACGCTCGAGCTGACGACGAGCTACCGCGCGGGCGGCGAGGACCTCGCCGAGCTGGTGAACCGCCGGTTCTACGACGGCCGCATCGAGAGCGTGCCCTGGGCGGGCACGTTCCTCGGCCACGGCAGCCTCGTGCTCGACTACGTCGACAACGGCCACGGCATGCCCGACGCCGAGAGCGGCACCATCGAGGCCGTGGAGGCGGAGGTGCAGCGGGTCGTCGAGCGCGTGCTCGACCACGCGTCGAGTCGCCCGCGGGAGTCGCTGATGGTCGTCTCGGGGAGCGCCAAGCACGCGATCCGCGTGCAGCAGGCCGTGATGAAGGCCCTGGTGCGCCGCGGCGACGTCACCGAGTTCTTCACCCGCGACCAGGCGGAGCCGTTCATCGTCGTCACCCTGGCGGAGTCGGTCGGGCACAG
>NZ_CAXTHO010000086.1:0-6079 GCF_964244015.1 uncultured Amnibacterium sp.
CCATGCGTCGCCGGAGGACTACTACTGGAGCTCCCTCCACGGCTCGCTCGACTTCGTCGCGAACGGCACCACGACCGCGTTCGACTTCACCGACCCGCGCATCCCGTGGGAACCCATGGTCGACGGGGTCAAGAGCGGCGCCGGCGCGCTCCGGCCGATCGAACAGCAGCTCGCGCAGATCGACGCGAAGCTCGACAGCGGGATCCGGTTCATCAACGCCGCCAGCCTCGACGACGCGATCGGCACGGACGACGAGATCCTCGACCGGTTCGGGCTGATGGTCGAGCACTGCCGCACGCTCGATCCCGACCGCTGCCTCGGCGCGGCGATCATGGGCGCCGTCCAGTGGTCGCCGCGGCCGAACGCCGCGGAGCTGGAGGTCGCCGCGATGCGCCGCTACGGCGTGCTCAACGAGGCCCACTTCCTCGAGACGCGGGAGGAGGTGGAGCTGCAGCGCGCGAAGTTCGCCCTCTACCGCGACGCCGGAGCCCTCGAGCTCGGCCTGATCTTCGGGCACTTCATCCAGACGACGCCGGAGATCATCGCGCAGGCCGCCGCGGGCGGCGCACGGATGTCGTGGCAGCCCGCCTCCAACGGCCGGCTCGCCTCCGGCACCGCCGACATCGTCCGGATCCGGGAGGCGGGGATGCCGATCGGGTTGGGGCTCGACGACCAGGCGTGCACCGACGTGTCCGACCCGTGGCAGAACATGCGGATGGGCATCTACTCCGTGCGGGCGGCCACCGGCGACCCGCTGTCGGTGCTGCCGGAGGAGGTGCTGCGGATGGCGACCCTCGGCTCGGCCGAGGTGCTCGGGATCGCGGATCGGGTCGGCAGTCTGGAGGTCGGCAAGTTCGCGGACTTCGTGGTCGTCGACCCGCGCCGGCCTGACGTGGGGCCGCTGTGGCACCCGATCCGCACCTACGTGCTGTCCACCTCCCTCCGGAACCTCCAGCGCGTCTACATCGGCGGCGAGCTGGTCGCGGAGGACGGGGTCTCGACCAACCCGCTTGCCCCGCGCGCGGTGGAGGAGGTGCACCGCCGCCTGCCCGCGGTCGCGGCAGAGTGGGGGTACCCGGCCTGACGCACTTTTCGCGGATCAGGCCGGATTCGCGACTCGCCGCACGTCGCGCTGACCCGAACGGCGTGTCGCTGAAACCAGCCTGATCCGCGAAATGTCAGGGGTGGAGGCGCTTTGGGACCAGGCGGCCGAGCGGGCCGATGCCGAAACCCGCGCCGACCAGGCGACCCGCTCGCGTCTCGCGGAGGCGGTCGGCGTTCATCCGCAACGTGTGACCCGTCCGCCCCAGCGCCGCGGTCAGGCGCGGGATGGAGGAGATCGCCTGGGTGGACACGGCGACCGCCAGCCGCGGCTCGAACCGCACCCGCCGGGTGCGCCCGAGGCGCATCGAGAGGTCCAGATCGTCGTGCACCCGGGAATCGGTGCGGTGCACCTCCGCCCGCACCTCCTCCCAGACCGCCCGCCGCATCGCGAAGTTCGCGCCGTAGAGCGGGATCTGGCCGAGCGCGAGCCCGAAGAAGCCGAAGTAGGCGCCGTGGTAGCCGGCCGAGGCGACGATCCTGCGCGCCGGGCTCAGATCGGCGAACACCCCGCGGCCGGTGACGGCGTCGAGCGCCGGGTCGACCGCGAAGGCGCCACGGATCTCCCGGAGCCAGTTCATCGGCGGCATCGCGTCCGCACCGAGCCGGGCGATCAGGTCGCCGGTGGCCAGGTCGTAGCCGCGCGCTGCGGCGGCGGCGATGCCGGGCATCTCCTCCGGGATCACGATCGCCCCGGCCGCGCGGGCGACCAGAGCGGTCTCCCGGCTCGAGCCGTTGTCGATCACGAGGACCTCGTGCGGCGGGACATCCTGGCGCGACAGCGCCTCGAGGCACAGGCCGAGGTAGGGCGCGTCATCGCGCACCGGAACGACCACGGAGATCCGAGGCGAGGTCACGTGACCCATTCAACCGCGCGCGACAGGAGAATGGGGGACAAGAACCCCTTGGAGGATCCCATCCCCGTCTCATCCGATGGCCGCGTCGCGGTCTACATCGACTTCGACAACATCGTCATCTCCCGCTACGACGAGGTGCACGGTCGCGGCGACTTCCAGCGAGACCGCCAGCGTGCGGCCGCTGGTTCCCTGACGGAGGCCGAGTTCGCGCAGCGGCTCGAGTCCGCGACCGTCGACCTCGGCGCCGCGATCGACTTCGCCTCCAGCTTCGGCACCCTCGTGCTGACGCGGGCGTACGCGGACTGGTCCGCGCCCGTCAACGCCCGGTACCGCGGCCAGCTCGTCGGTCGTGCGGTGGACCTGGTGCAGCTGTTCCCGGCCGCCGCGTACGGCAAGAACGGTGCCGACATCCGGCTCGCCGTCGACGCCGTGGAGGACATGTTCCGCCTCCCGGACCTGACCCACGTCGTGATCGTGGCCGGCGACTCCGACTACATCGCGCTCGCCCAGCGCTGCAAGCGGCTCGGCCGCTACGTGATCGCGGTCGGCGTGGCGGGCTCGACGAGCCGGGCGCTCGCCGCCGCGTGCGACGAGCTGGTCACCTACGACGCGCTGCCGGGCGCGAAGCAGGTCGAGCCCGCGCCCCAGTCCGAGCCGAGGCAGCGCAAGCAGCAGCGCAGGGCGAAGTCGCCGGAGCCCGAGCAGGCCGTCGTCGAGGAGGAGCAGGAGGAGGACGAGGAGGACCCGCAGGCCGGCGCGAGCGCGCTGCTGCAGCGGGCGCTGCAGCTCGGCCACGACCGCGGCGGCGACGACGCCGACTGGCTGCACAACTCGCAGGTCAAGGAGCAGATGAAGCGCCTCGACCCGTCGTTCAGCGAGCGGCGGCTCGGCTACCGGTCGTTCTCCGACTTCCTCCGTTCCCGCAGCGAGCTCGTGGACCTCGACGAGAGCAGCACCGCCCGCCTCGTCCGCCTCTCCGGCTGACCACGATCCGTTTTGAAGGAGTTTCCGCGCCTGCGGCAGGAAACCTCCTTCACAACGGAATCGTCAGACCTCGATCTCGCCGCCGACGGCGCGGAGGTGCTGGCGGAACGTCCAGGTCGGGTCCTGCGCCCGTCGGGCGAGGTAGTCCGCGAACCGGACCTGCTCGCGGAGCGAGGTGCCCGCCGTGATGCGGTCCGCCTGGGCGCGCTCGGTGTCGCGGATGCCGCGCGCCGCCGTGAGCACCGCTGCCGCGTCGGCCGCGGGGACGAGCACCACGCCGTCGTCGTCGCCGACCACCAGATCCCCCGCTGCGACCGGCCACTCCCCCACCCGCACGACGTCGTGCGCGTCGTGGTCGTGCTGCGGGAGCGGCCCCGTCGGCAGTGCGCCGAGGCTGAGCAGCGGCAGCCCGATCCGCAGCAGGTCGGCCGTGTCGCGGTGCAGCCCCCACACGACGACGCCGACGAGTCCGGCCGTCGCCGCCTCCAGGACCAGGAGGTCGCCGAGGCACGCTTCGTCGAGCCGGCCGGCGTTGTCGACGACGAGCACATCCCCCGGTTCCGCCGCCTCGATCGCCTCCAGCAGCCGGTCGACGCTGCCGAGGTGCAGCGCCGGCGCCGCCGGGCCGGCGAACGCGGCTCCCGCGACGAGCGGCAGGAGCCCCGCCGGCCCGCAGCGGACCGGCACCCCGACTCGGAGGCAGCCGTCCGTCACGTGCGCCGTCGTCAGGCCGTCGAGATCCACCGCCGCACGCTACTGCGCAGGCGCGCGGCGAGCGGTTCATCCGGCCGGAACGACCGCACGGCCCTGACGACCTCCCTGCTGCTGCCGCTCGTCACAAGGGTGCTGCGGCCGTGGCTGCGGGGCCTCGTCAGGAGCCGAGGAGGACCAGCAGACCGGGCAGCACGATCGCGGCGGACCCGGCGGCGGTGACGCCGAGGAGCCCGAGCGCCCAGGCGGATCGGACCCTCGCGGCCCGCGTGACCTCGTCGGTCAGCCGGGAGAAGGCGAGCAGGAGCTCGGGTCCCGCTTCGACGGTCGGCTGCCAGGTGGCCGGGGCCTCGAACGCCGTGGTCAGCGCGCGGACCTGGTCGGGCGTCAGACACGCCGGCTGGGCCCGGAGGAAGCGGCGCAGGTGCTCGGCGCGGAGCACCGTGACGAACCGCGGTGCCCGGCGGACGGTGATCCGCTTCGCGCCGACGATCGCGACGACGGGCCGGACGGCAGGAGGATCGGGGAGCACCCGCGCGACGATCCGGTCGACGCGGCGCGCCTCCGCCTCCGCCTTCTGCACGATGGGTCGGCTCGAGCCGGCGACCAGGACGGTGCGCCCGGCGACCCAGACCGACGCGTCGACGTGGTGCTTCGTGTTCACGGTGAAGACGCCGCCGGGACCGACGATCAGGTGGTCGATGTCGGCGCCGTTGCGGCCGACGGGCAGCGAGTGCAGCACGGTCCAACCGGCCGGCAGGGTGCTGAGCCGGGCTGCGACGAAGCGCTCGCCGGTCGCGCCGGTGAACCAGGCGCGCGCGTCGGGCTCCACCGGGTCGCGACCGACGAGGCGCTCGACGCGCGAGCGGGGACGGCCGGCGGCCTGCCGCAGCAGCACCTGTTCGAGCAGGGCCTGCGCGGGCACGCGGTCGCGCATGCTCGCGGGAGTCGGCACCGTGGGTGCGGTGGTCTGGGTCATCCTCCGACCGTAGGCAGGGCCCAGGAGCGGAGGCAGACCCAGAGGGGGCGCCCCGCGCGCGGGTGCAACCCTCCCGGGGGTGGCGACGCGAGCGGAGCACGACAGCAGGACCCAGCGACGACAGCAGGATCCAGGGCGCTGCACAGACCTGCTGATGGTGCTCGGTCCTGCTGTCGTGCTCTCAGTAGTCGACCGCGTCGCGGAGGAGGGGGCAGGTCATGCAGTGGCCGCCGCCTCGGCCGCGGCCGAGTTCCGCGCCGCGGATCGTGAGCACCTCGATGCCGGCCGCGGTGAGGAGGTCGTTGGTGTGCGTGTTGCGGTCGTAGGCGAACACGACGCCGGGTCGCACCGCGACGACGTTGTTCGCGCTGTCCCACTGCTGCCGCTCGGCGGCGAAGTCGTCCCCGCCGGTGTTGACGACGCGCAGGCGATCGAGGCGCAGCGCCTTCCGCACGACCTCGAGGAACGGGTCCTGCTCGGGGACGACCCGCACCCCGCCTCCATCGGCCGGCACGAGGCTGAACGGCGTGATCCCGTCGACGATCGCGCGGTAGACGGTCACGACGTCTTCGGCCGCGAAGGTCAGCACGGTGTCGAGGTGCATCGCCGCGCGCAGCTTCGGCATGCCGGCGACGATCACGCGCTCCGCGTGCCCCGCGGCGAAGAGCGCTGCGGCGAGCTGCCCGAGGGCCTGCCGGCTCGTGCGCTCCGACATCCCGATGAGGACCACTCCCCCGCCCAACGGCATCACGTCGCCGCCCTCGATGGTCGCCGCGCCCCACGACCGCTCCGGGTCGCCCCAGAGCAGCTGCTGCTCGACCGGCGCGAAGTCCGGATGGAACCGGTAGACGGCCTTCATCAGCAGCGTCTCGTCGCGCCGCGCGCCGAAGTACAGCGGGTTCAGCGTGTATCCGCCGCCGATCCAGCAGGTCGTGTCCCGGGTGTAGAGCATGTTCGGCAGCGGCGGCATCAGGTAGTCGCTCGGCCGCCGGTCGGGGCCGGTGGGATGGAGGTAGGCGGGCCGGTCGGCGCCCGGCAGGTCCTCGACCGCCATGCCGCCGATCAGCAGCTCGGCGAGGCGCTCGTCGGCCAGCGTCTCGAGGTGCGCACGGGTGGGATCCACGAACACCGGGCCGACCTCGTTCGCGGTCACCTTGCGGTCCAGCAGCCAGTCGCGCGCCCCGGGAGCCGCGAGGGTCCGGGCGAGCACCTCGTGCAGCTCGAGCACCTCCACGTCCTCGGCGGTGAGCGCGGACACGAAGGCGCGGTGGTCGCGCTGCGCCTCCTCCACCCAGAGCACGTCGTCGAAGAGCAGGTCGTCGCGGTTGCCGGGCGTCAGCCGCTCGTGCGCGAGACCCGGCGCGCACACCAGGACGCGCCGCAGGCGGCCGACCTCGGACCAGGCACCGAACGGGATGGCGACCATCGCCCCACTCTGGCAGAGGCG
>NZ_CAXTHO010000086.1:6179-13099 GCF_964244015.1 uncultured Amnibacterium sp.
TCGCGGCGAGCTTCTGCACCTCGCGCTGCGCGCGGGACGCCCACTCCTTCAGGTCGTCCTTGTCGATCGAGTCCTTCGAGCGCGGCAGCACGTTCAGGACGCAGAGCGTGCCGATGTTCGCGCCGTCCGCGCTCCGGATCGGGGCACCCGCGTAGAACCGCAGCTGGCCCAGGTCCATCATCGGGCTGTCCTTGGTGCGCTCGTCGCGGAGGGTGTTCTCGATGACGAGCGGCTCGTCGCCCTCGACGGTGTACTGGCAGGCCGACAGCTCGGCAGGAGCGCCACGGCCCTGCGGCGTCGTGTTGGCCACGAAGAACTGGCGGTCGCCGTCGATCAGGCTCACCCAGGCGGCATCCGCGCCGAAGTGCGACTTCGCGTCCTGAACCAGGCGGTCGAGCGCCTCGTTCCCGCCGGCCTTGGCCATGATCTGCTCTCCGGGACGCCACTGCCAGTCGTGCTCCGAGATCTCGTGCGAGAACCGGTACGGGTCGAGCGCGCGGGCCTCCTCGAGCGCCGGGGCGCACGCATCGGCGAACACCTCGGACCACTCGGCGTAGAGCGCTGGCGAGCCGTAGGGGCGCCCGGGCTCGGCCTGCGGCGCGCGGTGCGCGAGGTACTCGAAGCCGTCGTACCGGCCGACGAGCTCCTGGGTGATCGCGTTCAGGAGGTCGGCGCGCCGCTGACCGATGCGCGCGGCCACGCCGCGGTACTCGGCCAGGGAGTCGACGTCCTGGATGCCGGCGACCACGATGCGGGCCGACGGCTTGCTCTCCTGCGACAGGCGGTCCAGCAGGCGAGCCATGTCGGCGCGGTAGTCGGCGGCCCTGGTGAGGCGGACGGCGTCGTTCATGCTGAGCACGACGAGCACGAGGTCGTACGGCGCCAGCGCCGTGTCGCCGATCCAGGCGTCGACCGCGGCGAGCGGCATCATCTCGTCACCGATGTACCGGATGTCGACAGGACGCGTCGTGCGACGCGTCAGGGCGCGGGCCAGCTGGCCGGTGAGCGCGAGCTCGTGGGTGACCGTGCCCCAGCCGTGCGTCGGGCCGTTGCCGATCAGGAGCACGCGGTCGGGATCATCGGCACCGGAGGTGATGACGGGCGAGTCCCGTGGCACGGGCACGGACTGCTGGACGTAGATCATCTTCGTGTACCAGAGCTTCGCTGCCGCTCGGACCGTTCTGCTCTCCAGCATGTGGTGGCGCCTTCTCCGTGGGGGTTCGGTGTTCCCGGTGATTCTCCTGGGCGGAAGCGGCGGACGACACGCCCCAGTCGGAGGGACGGGTCTGGCACGTCGCGGTCGGGTTCCGGTTGAATCACACCCGTGGGAGTCACCGCGACGGACGTGCGCCTGGGCGGCTGGACCGTCGGTGCGGTCGTCGGCCGCCGCCCCGCCGGCGTCGCGCGCGACGCCGTCCATCCGGGCAGCGGCGCCAGAGCGGTGCTGGTCGTCGTCGACGCCCGCTTCACCGACCGGATGCCGCCGGACGCCGAGCAGGTCGCCCGTGCCGCCGTGATCGGCTCCCCCGCCGTCCTGCCGATGCTCGACGCGGGCCTGCTCGACGACGGGACGCGCTGGTATGCGACCCCCGCAGCCCCCGCCGACGTGCTCGACCCGGCGTCGGGCTGCTCCCCACGTCGTGCCGCGACCATCGCGGCGGGCGTCGCCACCGCGCTCGCAGCCGTGCACACCGCCGGTCTGGTGCACGGGCTCATCGGGCCGCACGCGGTCGTCCCGGCCGGGGGACGGCACGCGGGCGGCGCGATCGGCACGACGCTGCTGCTCGACACCGGCGTGGCCGCGCTGCTCGGCGACCGGGCCGCGCAGCTCGCCGCGGCGTCCGGGGTCGCCCTGCCCGCGGATCGTGGGCAGGAGGCGGACGTCTACTCGCTCGGTGCGCTGCTGCTGCGCCTCCTGACCGCGGCTGCCCCGGCCGGGCCGGCGCTCGCCGCCCTGCCGCCGGAGATGCGGGGCCTGCTCTCCGCGATGCTCGACGAGGACCCGGCGCGCCGCCCGACCGCAGGTGCTGTCGCGCTCCGGCTGGCCGGTCTGCGTGAGGGGCTGCTCGCGACCGCGCCGATCGATCTGCACCGCGCAGACCGGCAGCCCGTCACCGCCGAACGACCGGCGGCGGCGGTGCCCCCTGCACCGGTGTCGCGATCGGTGGCCGCTCCCGTCCGGCCGGAGCGCGCGACGCCGGCCGTGCCACCTCCGTCACTCGCGCCGCGGCCCGCGACCGGCGCGCTGCGGACGCCGGTCACGGCTGCGTCGCCGACGATCGCGCCGAGGCCGATGCTCGAAGCGGCGCCGTCGCTCTGGACCGGATCGCTGCCGGTGCACCGCGTGGACCGTTCTGCGCGGCGCGGTCGGACGCTGCTGCTCGTCGCCGGCGGCATCGGTCTCGCCGGGCTGATCGTCGGCGTCGTCGCGCACCTGCCGACCGACCGGGACGCCGGCGTCGGCGCGGTCGCGGCGGCCGCCCAGGACGGCGTGCTCGGCGTCCGGCCCGCCGCGCCCGACGACCTCGTTACGGCTACGGCCACGGCCGGCACCGCGCGTCACCGAGCCGACGCGGCGACCTCCTCCGTCACCGCCGCCGCCGCCCCCGCGTTCGCCCGGCCGACCACGCCGGTCCCCTCCCCGCTGGCGGCGTCCGCGACCTCGTCGACGCCGTCGAGGAACACGACGGCGCCCACGACGCGCTCGGAGCAGGCCCCGCCGAGCTCCGCTCCGCCCAGCTCGATGCCCTCCAGGCCGGCACCCGCCAGCCCCGCACCCTCCAGCGCGACGCAATCCAGCTCGACGCCGTCGTCCGCACCGCAATCCAGCTCGATGCCGTCGTCCTCCGCGCCGTCGGGGTCGACGCCCGGTTCCTCGACGCCGTCCGCTACCGCGAGCGACAGCGCCTCTTCCACGCCGACCGCGTCGGTCGCGCCTGCGCCGAGCGCTTCGAGCACGCCGAGCGCCGCCGCCCCGACACCGTCGGAGTCGGCGACCCCGGACGCCGGTGCCACTGCCGATGCGGGCGGCGGAGCACCGGCCGCGGACTGATGCGCCCGGGTGTGCTGCTCAGGCGTCGGCGAGCTCGACGAACCGGCGCAGCAGCCGCTGCGGCTCGGTGACCGTCGCCTGAGCGAGCATCGCCAGCACCGTCTCGAGCCCGCCCTCCGGGAAATAGCCGTGGCGCTGGTAGATGACCGCCCGCTGCCCGAAGTCCTCGGTGGTCGGTTCGGGATGGAACTGGCTCGCGACCACCGATCCCGCCCGGTACAGCTGCACCGGGCTCGCGTCGTTGGTGGCGAGCAGCACGGCGCCCGGAGGGGGAACGGGCGCGGACTCCTTGTGGCCGGTCAGCGCCGTGAACCGGTCGGACAGCACGCTCGCGAGCGGATCGGCCCGCCCTGCCTCGGTCAGGCGGTTCTCCACGGCGGAGGCCTCCTCGGGATGGCTGCGGTCCACGGTTCCGCCGAGGACCAGCGTGAGCACGCCGATGCCGTAGCAGGTGAAGAAGACGGGCAGCTCGCGCTCGAGCGCACGTTCCGCGAGGGCGGCGAGCTGGCGTTCGGCCAGTCGCTGCGGGTCCCCCTTCGTCGACTCGTCGTCCGAGACCGAGTACGGGCTGCCGCCGATCACGACCCCGGCGCTGCGATCGGCCAGGTCGGGAGGCAGCACCTCGAGGTCCGCGCTGCGTGCGACGAGCCGCTCGCCGAGGCCGGTCGCGCGGCGCATCGACACGAGCTCGCCCGCGCGCGCATCCGCCTCCGGCCGCAGCTGCAGCAGCAGGAACGGCTTCGACACCCGAGCAGGCTAATCACGGTGGGCGGTGTGGGACGACCCGGGCGGCCGCCGGAGCCGGCCGTCCCGCAGCGATCGCGTCGCGTCGGGCGTCTCGGCGTCCTGGCCGCTGAGCGCCCGGGTCGTGCGGTCATCAGTACTCCGCGTCCCGCGCGATCCGCGGACGACACGCGGTCAGCCTCGGACGCGTCTCCCACGCGGTCGGCGGTCGGAGGGTCGCAGCGTCGCCGCCTCCATCCGGATCCGTTCGTCGAGACGGCGCAGGAGGCGCGTCGCGGGCAGCAGGTCGGGTGCGCCCGCGAGGCAGCGGACGAGCGCCGCGCAGGTCTCGAGCCGGTCCCGCGCCTCGTCGCCCGCGTGCGGGCGGTAGAGCGGGTCGACGAGGTACCGGTCCAGCACCTCGGGCAGCATCGTCACCGGCAGCACCCGCGCGACCGCGGCGATCGGCGCGAACTGACGTTCGGCGGCGAGCAGCGCCTGCTGGTCCGCGTCGAGCACGTCGTGCTCCGACAGTTCGACCGCCAGGCGCAGATCCGACTCCATGCGATTCAGGCGGTCCCGGCGCACACCGACGGTACCTCGGCGGAGGTCGGTGAAGAACTCGGTGAGGAACGGGTCCGCGGTGGGGAGTGCGCGCACACCGATGATCTTCCCCCCTGCACGAGGGGGTGTCCACGTCGGGCCGGTCGACCCGTGCCCGGCTGGAGGCGCGAGGATGTGCGGGTGCGATCGATGGACAGGCACGACGACTACGACCGCGGCGTGCTCGCCGACGGCACGCTCGACCCCGACCCGATCGCGCAGTTCCGGCGATGGCTCGGCGACGCGGAGGACGCGGGGGTGCCCGAGCCGAACGCGATGGTGCTGTCCACCGTCGACCGGAGCGGGCTGACTTCTCGCACCGTACTGCTGAAAGACCTGATCGAAGGCCGATTCGAGTTCGTGACGAATGCGGGCTCCCGGAAGGGCGCTGCGCTCGCCGCCGACGGACGCGTGTCGCTGGCCTTCCCCTGGTACCCGCTCGAGCGGCAGGTGCTGATCGACGGTGACGCAGGCCCCGCGCCGGCGGCCACGAGCGACGCGTACTGGGCGACCCGGCCGCGCGGCAGCCGGATCGGCGCCTGGGCGAGCCACCAGTCGGCGCCCGTCCCGGACCGCGCGACGCTCGATGCCGCGGTCGCGGCCGTCGAGCAGCGCTTCGCCGGACAGGACGAGATCCCCCGCCCGCCGTTCTGGGGCGCCTGGCTGGTCACACCCCGCCGGATCGAGTTCTGGCAGGGCCGCCCCTCGCGGGTGCACGACCGCTTCGCCTACACGCCCGCGGGCGACGGCTGGTCGGTCACCCGCCTCCAGCCGTGACGGAGGACGGAGAGCACCTCCGCCGCCGCCTGTATCGCCCGGGCGCCGGCGGCGCCGACGTCGATGCGTACCTCGCCGCCCGTGATCCGAATGCGGATCCGGATCCGGGGATCGGCACCGCGCGGACAGGCCGGAGGCGGTGGCGGCCGGTCGTCGGCGTGCTCGTGCCGGCGGTGGTCGTCGTCGCGCTGGTCGGCGTCGCCCGGGCTCCCGCCGGGACCAGCGGCGCCCGTCCGACCCCGCTGCCGACCTCGACGGTCGAGCCACGCACGAGCGCCGCGTTCCTGAGCCGCATCAGGAGCGATCGCGACGCCGGGCTGGCCGCGTGGTGGGATCCGGGCGCGCCCTTCGTGGAGGAGCACGGCGCCGGTTCGCGCACCGTCGAGCTGCCGCGTCCTGCGGGGAGCGCGAGGATCACCGTGCTGCTCGTGCTCGCGTCCGACGCGACGGCCGGTTGGTCGATCGACCGCCTCGTGATCCACGACGACCGGACGATCCACCTCAGCGAGCTGGAGGGTGCCGACGGGTCGGTGAGGGCCGGTGTGCCTGCGGTCGGCCACCTCGACTCCACCCCGGCGGCGCAACCGTCCCGGCTTCTGGTCGATGCGCCCGCCGGTGTGCGCTGGGGCGTCGCCGCGGTGTACTCCGACTGAGGGCGCCGCACCCGGCATCGGGTCCGGCGACGGCATCAGACTGGTGACGATGTCGACCGACGAGCTCCGCTGCTGGTTCGAGGACTACCTGGACGCCTGCAACCGCCACGACCTCGACGGGATCCGCGATCGGCTCGCCCCCGACGTGCGGCGGGCGGGCGAGGCCGGCGGCGCCGATGCATGGCTGCAGGACCTCGCGGCGCTGCTGGCGGCGTTCCCCGACTACCGCTGGAAGCGGATCACCGTCGTCGTGGAGGGCGACCGGATCGCCGCGCACCTCAGGACGCGCGGCACGCACCGCGGCCCGTTCCGCGGGATCCGGCCGACGGGACGGCACGTCGGTGTGGCCGCGTTCGCGTTCTACCGGGTCGTCGGCGGACGGATCAGCGAGTACGCCGGATCGGACGCGGACGCGGAGCTGGCTGCGCAGCTCGAGCGCTGAGCGCTCAGCCCAGGCCGAGCGCCTTCAGCAGACGACGCGGTCCGGCCGGCCGCTGCGAGATCGCACCGCAGCCGGCGAGTGCGAGCTCGATCCGGTGGGTGGCGGGCAGGACGTCCAGGTGCCGGAGCTCGCGAGCGAGGTAGCGGGTGAGCGCGGCGCAGGTGTCGAGTTCGATGCGGCGCGAGGCGGCGCGCGAGGGCCGTACCTCGAGGTGCGCGAGGTACGCCTCCAGCACCAGGAGCAGGCCGTGCGCCGGCATCACCCTGGCGACTGCGCCGTCGATGCCGAACTGGCGCTCGGCGTGCACCAGCACCTGCTCGTCGTCCGTCAGGACCAGCTCGGCGGTGCGTTCGACGGCGGTGCGCAGCACCCGCTCGGCGCGCTCGATGCCGGCCAGCCGGTGCCCGGTCGAGCCGCAGCGCCGATCGGCGAAGAACTCGTCGAGGCACTCGGCAGCGGAGAGGGAGCGGGGCATGCGGGCAATCATGTCGTATCCCCCCTCCGGGGGTCACGTCACGATTTCATCCCGAACGGGGGACAGAGCTGCGCGCCCTCCGCGCGCAGTCGCCCTCGCTCGTTGATCGAGGTGCGAGCGAGGCGAGCCTCGAGATCACTCGGAGTCGGTGGTGCTCCGCTGCGTCCAGGGGTTGGGTACCCGTCGGGGTCGTGC
>NZ_CAXTHO010000087.1:0-12988 GCF_964244015.1 uncultured Amnibacterium sp.
CTCGGCACGGAGGGTCCCGCAAGCCGAGGATCATGGACGCCGATGAGCACCACCTCCGTCGCCGCGCCGAGCCGCGGCCTCCTCCGCCGCGATCGTGAGGGCGGCCCCCGCGCCCGCTTCCGCGACCTGCTCCCCTACCTGACCGAGCACCGCGGCGCGATCATCGCGGTGATCGTGCTGAGCGTCATGGGCGCTGCACTGTCGCTGGCCCAGCCGCTGCTGGTGCAGCAGGTCGTCGTGCGGGTGCAGCGCTCGCAACCGCTCGGCGGACTGATCGCCCTCGTCGCCAGCGCGGTGGCGATCGGCGCGATCCTCTCCGGCATCCAGCACTACCTGCTGCAGCGCACGGGCACCTCCGTCGTCCTGACGGCCAGAACCCGGCTGATCCGGCACCTGCTGCGGCTGCCCGTCGCGGATTTCGACCGCCGCCGCACCGGCGACCTGGTCGCCAGGGTCGGCACGGACACGACGCTGCTCTACGCGGTGCTCACGCAGGGGCTCGTCGACGCCGTCGGCGGCGTGTTCACCTTCGTCGGCGCACTCATCGGCATGGCACTGCTCGACCCCGTGCTGCTCGGGCTGACGGTGATCATCATCCTGTTCGCGATCGTCGTGGTCGGCGGGCTGTCCCGCCGGATCCGCGGTGCGAGCAGGCGGCAGCAGGACGCCGTGGGTGCGCTCACCGCGGACGTCGAGCGGTCGATCTCCGCGGTGCGCACGATCCGCGCCTCCGGAGCGACGGAGCGGGAGACCGAGTCGGTCCTGAAGGGCGCGCGGCGCGCCTGGGACGCCGGCCTCGAGGTCGCGAAGGCCTCGGCGCCCGTCGTGCCGATCGCGTCGCTCACGCTGAACCTGTCGTTCCTCGTGGTCATCGGCGTCGGCGGCTTCCGCGTCGCGTCGGGCGCCCTGTCGATCGGCAGCCTGGTCGCCTTCCTCCTGTTCCTGTTCCTGATGGTGATGCCGCTCGGCAGCGCGTTCGGCGCGGCGAGCTCGGTCGCGAGCGCGCTCGGTGCGCTCGGCCGGATCACCGAGGTGCTCGACCTGCCGACCGAGACGGCGCAGGACCCCGCCGACCTCGCGATCGGGGCGGGGAGGCAGGACGCTCCCGCCGTCGAGTTCGACGCCGTGTCGTTCTCCTACGACGGCGCGGACGGTGAGCGGGTGGGTGTCCTGCACGACGTGTCCTTCGCGGTCCCGCGAGGAACCCGGACCGCGCTGGTCGGCCCCTCCGGCGCCGGCAAGAGCACGATGCTGTCGCTGCTCGAGCGGTTCTACGACGTCGACGGCGGCGCGCTGCGGATCGGCGGCGTGGACGTGCGACGCCTCCCCCGGGACGTGCTGCGCAGCCAGTTCGGGTACGTCGAGCAGGACGCGCCCGCCCTGGCCGGGACGATCCGCGACAACCTCGTGCTGGCCGCGCCGCTGGCGACGGACGCCGACTGCCTCCGGGTGCTCGACTCGGTCAACCTCCGCACCACGGTGATGAAGCACGCGGAGGGGCTGGACGCCCAGGTCGGCGAGGAGGGGGTGCTGCTCTCCGGAGGGGAGCGGCAGCGCCTCGCGATCGCGCGCGCACTGCTCGCCGACGCCCCGATCCTGCTGCTCGACGAGTCGACGTCGAACCTGGACGGGCGGAACGAGCAGCTGCTGCGCGACTCCCTCGCGGCCGCCGGCGAGGGCCGCACGACGATCGTGATCGCGCACCGCCTCTCGACCGTCGTGGACGCGGACCAGATCGTGGTGGTCGACAGCGGCCGCGTGGTCGCCGCCGGCACCCACGCCCAGCTCCTGGAGACGAGCCCCCTCTACCGAGAGCTGGCCGCCACCCAGCTCCTCGTCTGACCCACTTTTCATCTTTACGGAGTTTTGGCACGACGAAGGAGCGCCAAAACTCCGTAAAGATGAAAAGTCGAGTCGGCGATCCGCTCCTCCACAGACCGCGACATCTCGGAACCGTCCGTGGGGCGGCACCATCTCGGCGTGCGCAAGAACGACTGGTCCAGAGCGGATGCGATCGCGATCCGCGTCCTCACCGAACACGACGGCATCGCGCGGATCGACGAGTTCATGGCCGCCGGGTTGAAGCGGCATCAGATCGCGGCGATCTTCCGCCGCGGCGTGATGAATCGACCGCGGAACGCGTGGTTCGCGGACCCTGATGTTCCATGGCAGGGGAAGCACGCCGTCCGGGTCGGAGGAGTGCTCGCGTGCGTGTCGGCGAGTGCGAGCTGGGGGCTACCGGTGCCGCCGGAGGCCTGGCGGCACCTTCACGTCGCAGTCGCTGCGACCGCCAGCCACCTCCGCCACAACCGCGACCGGACCCGAGAGGTCAAGGCGGGCGAGGACGCCGAGGTGGAGCTGCACTGGGTCGACCTCGTCGACCCGGCCCAGGGCTGGCGGACCTCCCTGGTCGACACCCTCCTGCAGGTCGTGGACTGCGTCCCGGCGGACTGGTTCGTCGCTGCCCTCGACGCCGCACTGCATCGCCCGTGGGAGGGCGAGCCGATCCTGTCCGAAGCCGAGTATGGGCGCTTCCGCGGCCTCCTGCCCCGGAGGAAGCAGCCGCTGCTCAGTCTGGTCGACCCACTCGCGGGGAGCTGCCTCGAGACACTCCTCCGGCTGGGTCTCGTCCGCCGCGGCATCGGGCCTCTCACGCTCCAGTTCTCCCCGGACGGACGCCGGTTCGTCGACGTCCTCGTCGGCGACCGGCTCATCGTCGAGGCCGACGGTGAGGAATTCCACGATCCCGAGAAGGATGCGATCCGAGACGCTGCATTCAGGAGCCTGGGATACGTCGTGCTCCGGTTCTCGTATGAAGAGATCGTCTTCCATCTGGACGAGGTATTGGACAAGATCGAGGCCGCTCTCGCTGCCATCTGACTTTTCATCTTTACGGAGTTTTGGCCCGGCTAGTCAGGGCCAAAACTCCGTAAAGATGAAAAGTGTCAGGGGAAGTCAGCCGAAGGGGGTCGGGGTCATCGTGTACTTCGTCGAGAGATACTCGTGGATGCCCTCGAAGCCGCCCTCGCGGCCGATGCCGGACTGCTTGACGCCACCGAAGGGGGCGGAGGCGTTGGAGATCACGCCGACGTTCAGCCCCATCATCCCGGTCTGGAGGCGCTCGATCATGCGCTGACCGCGCGCGAGGTCCCGGGTGAAGACGTAGGAGACGAGCCCGAACTCGGTATCGTTCGCGATGCGCACCGCGTCCGCCTCCTCGGTGAACCGCACGATCGTGACGACCGGCCCGAAGATCTCGCTGTGGAGGATGTCGCTCGCGGCGTCCACGCGGTCGAGCACCGTCGGCGCATAGAACGTCCCCGGCCCGTCGACCGGCCCGCCGCCGAGCCGCACCTCCGCGCCGCGGCCCACCGCCTCCCTCACCAGGTCGTCCGCCTTCGCGACCGCGGCCGCGTTGATGAGCGGGCCGATCTGCACGCCGTCCTCGGTGCCGCGCCCGACCTTCATCGCCGCGACCTTCTGCGTGAGCCGCTCCGCGAACTCGTCCGCGACGGCCTCGTGCACGATGAAGCGGTTCGCCGCCGTGCATGCTTCGCCGACGTTCCGGAACTTCGCGAGCAGCGCCCCGGTCACGGCGGCATCGATGTCCGCGTCCTCGAAGACCACGAACGGCGCGTTGCCGCCGAGCTCCATCGACGTGCGCAGCACGTTCTCCGCGGCCTGCGCGAGCAGCCGCTTCCCGACCGGCGTCGATCCGGTGAAGCTCAGCTTCCGGAGGCGCGGGTCCTGCAGCACCGGCTCGGTGAGCGCGCCGGCCGACGTCGTCGGCACCACGTTCAGCACCCCCGCGGGCAGCCCGGCCTCCTCGAGGATGGCGGCGGTCAGCAGCGTCGTCAGCGGCGTCAGCTCGGCGGGCTTCACGACGACCGTGCAGCCCGCGGCGAGCGCCGGCCCGATCTTGCGCGTGGCCATCGCCAGCGGGAAGTTCCAGGGCGTGATCAGGAAGCAAGGCCCGACCGGGTGATTCGAGACGATCGTGCGACCGGTCCCCTCCGGGTTCACGCCGTACCGCCCCGTGATCCGCACGGCCTCCTCCGCGAACCAGCGGAAGAACTCGGAGCCGTAGACGACCTCGCCGGCGGACTCGGCGAGGGGCTTGCCCATCTCGAGCGTCATCAGCAGCGCCAGGTCGTCCTTGCGCTCCTGCATCAGCTGCCATGCGCCGCGGAGGATCTCGGAGCGCTTCCGCGGCGCGGTCGCCGCCCACTCGTCCTGCACGCGCGCCGCCGCGTCGAGTGCTGCGATGCCGTCCTCCGGCGTCGCATCGGCGACCGACGCGAGCACGAAGCCCGTGGAGGGGTCGAGCACGTCGAACCGACCGCCGCCCGCGGCGTCGCGCCACTCCCCGTCGATCAGCAGCCCCGTCGGCAGCCCCGCAAGCAGGGTGGCCTCGTCCTTCCCGGTCATCGTCGCCTCCGGCAGCCGATCCTACGGAGGCGGCCGGATCGCGAGGCTCAGACGGTCTCGACCCCGACCGCGCGGAACTCCTCGAGCGCCGCGGCGCTCGTCTCCGGCGCGACGCCCGCGATCAAATCGGTGAGCACTCGGACCCGCGTGCCGCTGCCCTGCGCATCGAGGGCGGAGGCGCGCACGCAGTAGTCGGTCGCGATGCCGACGACGTCGAGGTCCGTGACGCCGCGCTCGTGCAGCACCTCGCCCAGGCTGCGGCCGTCGTCGGTCGTGCCCTGGAACGCGGAGTAGGCGGGCGTGCCCTGCCCTTTCTTCACGTGCACGTCGATCACGGCGGTGTCGAGCGCGGGGTGGTACTCGGCGCCCATCGTCCCGGCGACGCAGTGCACCGGCCAGGTGACCGTGAAGTCGGGGGCTGCGGAGGTGGCGAAGTGGCCGCCGTTGTCGTTCCCGCCGTCGTGCCAGTCGCGGGACGCGGCGACGAGCGCGTAGTCGCCGGCGTGCGCGGAGAGGTGCTCGGTGATCCCCGCAGCGACGGCGGCGCCGCCGTCGACACCGAGCGCGCCGCCCTCGGTGAAGTCGTTCTGGACGTCGACGATCAGCAGCGCGCGGGTCACATCGTTCATCTTTCAGGAGTTCTGGCGCGGCGGAGCCCGCCAGAACTCCTGAACGATGAACCTCAGCGGTTCGAGAGGCGGTTCCCGCAGGACCAGACGTCGGCGGTCAGGGTGTCGAGCGCCTGCTTCGCGGCGGGGCTGACGTTCCCGAGCGCATAGAACGCGAACGTCAGCGGCGTCCCGTCCTTCGCCCGGATGATGCCGGCGAGGGTGTAGCCGGTGTCGATCCAGCCGGTCTTCGCGCGCACCTTGCCATCGGCGCGCGACGCCGCTCCCGAGAACCGGTCGCTGTACGACAGCGACCCGGTGCGGCCGGCGATGGGCAGGCCGGCGTAGACCGGGCCGAGCCCCTGCGACTTGTGCAGCACCTTCACGAAGAGCTTCGTGAGGTAGGCGGGCGCGATCCGGTTGTCGTCGCTGAGCCCGCTGCCGTCGACGACGCGGACGCCGGTCGGCGCGATGCCGTAGCTGCGCAGCGCGGGGATCACCGCGGCATCGATGTCGGAGAAGGTGTTCCCGGTCCCCGCCTCGATCGCCGTCACCCGCGCGAGCGCCTCCGCGATCGTGTTGTCGGAGTAGAGCAGCTCCTGCTGGATCAGCGTGCTCACCGGCTGCGACTTCACCGCACCGAGCACCACCGCCCCGCTCGGCGCCGTACCGCGCACGACCTGCACCCCGCTGCCGAAGTAGGACGCGAACGCGGCACCGGCGCGGCCGACCGGGTCGATACCGCGCGGGGAGGTGTTCGCGGCCGGGTTCGCGCGGTCGCCGTCGACCATCAGCGCCGTGATCTTCGGGGTGGAGCCGAGCGCGCGTTCCTTCGTCTTCCAGGTCGGCTGCCACGACGGGCCGCCGAAGTAGGACGAGTCGAGCACGATGCGCGTGATCCGCTCGCCCGGGTGCGCGGTCTTCCACGCGGCCTTCACCCGCGCCGCCAGCGTGGAGAGGTGCGGCGCGCCCGCGTACGCGGTGGTGGTCCCGGCCGGCGTGCGGGACAGCGTGACGTCACCACCGCCGACGAGCACGACCTCGCCGCTCCGCTTCCCCTCCACGACCCGGGTGGTGAGGCGGTGATCGGGGCCGAGGACCTGCAGCGCGGCCGTGGAGGTGAGCACCTTCATCACGCTCGCCGCGCGGGACGCCTTCGCCCCCTTGCGGTCGAACAGCACCTCGCCGGTGCGCGCGTTGATCACCCGCCCCTGGAAGTTCGCGAGCCGCGCATCGTTCGCCGCTCGCGACACCGAGCAGGTGCGGGCGACGGTCTTCGTGGTCTTCGTCGGGGTGGGTGCGAGGGCCGCCGTCCGGGTCGCGACGGGCGCGAGGCTCGTGGCATCGACCGGCGCGACGGCGGCGCTGGTCGCGACCGCCGTGATCGGCTCGCCGAGCGCGTAGCCGGCAGCCCACCCCGCGGAGATCAGTCCGACGACGACGACACCGCCGGACAGGACGAGGGCGGTCCGACTGCGCATGCCCGCCAGAGTAGGTCCCCCGTGCGGGGGGCGGCGGTCCCGGCGCGCGGTCGGCGAGTACTGATCGGCCGCGAGTGGTCGTCTACACTCGTCCAGGCACGATGCCGCCTTAGCTCAGTCGGTAGAGCGATTCACTCGTAATGAATAGGTCCGGGGTTCGATTCCCCGAGGCGGCCCGGATGCACGAAGGCCCGTCCCGGAAGGGTCGGGCCTTCGGCCGTCAGGGCGCGGTCGCACGCGCGATGTCGCGGAACTCGTCGAGCGCACCGAGGACGCAGTCGCTGAGCGTCGTCGCCCCCTCGCCGGCGGCCCAGCGGCTCCAGCCCTGCCGCGCGATGCTGATGCACAGCAGCGCGGTGAACTCGGCGCGCCCGTGCAGCGCCGCCTCGTCGGGCATCCGTCCCGCCCGCAGCTCGTCGGCACGGAGGCGCTCGGCGACGATCTCGATCATCTGCTCGCGGATCCGCTGCACGAGGGTCGCCCTGTCCCCGAACAGCCGGGTCTCCCGCTGCATCAGCTCGCGCCGGAGCCGATGCAGCTCGAAGTCCTCCTCGCCCGACGCGTGCCCGGCCATCAGCAGCACGAGGTCCGTCAGGGGGTCGGCGGCGCCCTCCTCGTACCGGGCGATCTCGTCGGCGGACAGCTCGACGGGTCCGTGCGGGGCCGCGAGCGCCTCCTCCTTCGTCGTGAAGTAGTTGAAGAAGGTGCGGGTCGAGACCTGCGCCGCCTGCGCGACCTCCTCAACGGTGACGGAGTCGAACCCCCGCTCGAGCGCGAGCCGGAGCAGCGCGAGCTGCAGCGCGCGCTTCGTCGCGAGGCGCTTCTGCTCGCGCAGTCCGAGGGCCGCCGTGTCGGTCACAGCACCAATTATTGCACGCACTGCAATGTTTGCGGGTCATCCGCACGTGACGGCGCGCGGCAGGGCGCCGTCGACGAGGAACCGGTCGACCCGGTCGTTGATGCACGCGACGCCGTTGCGATACGCCGTGTGCCCCTGCCCCCGCAGCGTCAGCAGCACCCCGCCCGGCAGCTGTCCGGCCAGGCTCTGCGCCCAGGCGTAGGGGGTCGCGGGATCCCCGGTGGTGCCGAGCACGACGATCGGCGGAGCCCCCTCCGCGGTCACCCGCTGCACGGCCCCCTCGACGGGCACCGGCCAGTTCGCGCAGACGGGATCGCCGAGCGCGTCCGCGTTGTCCGCCGCCCGGAGGGGGTCGGCCGCGTCGAGCTCGGCGCCCTGCTTCCGCAGCGTGGCGGCATCCTTCGTGACCGGCTTGTCGAGGCAGTTCACCGCGTAGATCGCCTCGAACAGGTTGCCCACGTAGCCCTTCGGGCCGCGTTCGACGTAGCCGTCCGCGAGCGCCTGGACCGCGTCGGGGCGACCTCGCAGCAGCTCGACGAACGCGGCCGTCAGCGTGGCCCACGACCCCTCGTCGTACAGCGCGGCATCGATCGCGATCCGCAGCACCGCACTGTTGACCTCGCGCCCGTCGGAGGCGCGGACCGGCGAGGCGCGCAGCTGGAGCAGCAGGGCCGCGATGTCATCGATCGCGCCGTCCACGTCGCTGCCGGCGAAGGGGCAGGAGGAGGCGGTCAGGCAGTTCGCAAGGTAGGCCTTCAGCGCGGCGCCGAACGCCCGGGTGTTCGCCAGCGACTCCTGGAACGTCGAGATCGACGGGTCGACCGCGCCGTCGAGCACCATCCGACCGACCCGTGAGCCGAACTCGTCCGCATAGAGTGCGCCGATGTACGTGCCGTACGAGAAGCCGAAGTAGTCGAGCTTCGCCTCGCCGACGGCCGCCCGCAGCATGTCGAGGTCGCGGATCGTGTCGGCGGTCCCCACGTGCGCGAGCAGGTCGCCGGTCTTCGCGAGACACGCTCTGCCGAACGCGACGGCGTCGGTCTCGATGTCCGTGCGGAGCGCCGTACTCCCCTCCGGCAGGTCCGGATCGCTGAACAGGAACTCGTCCAGCTCCGCCGTGCCGTAGCAGTCGACGCTCGACGAGGCACCGACTCCGCGCGGATCCCAGGCGACCAGGTCGTAGTGGTCGAGCAGGGACCGGTCGTAGATCCCGGTGCCGCCGTTCCGGAGGAAGTCGACGCCCGAGACTCCCGGTCCACCGGGGTTCGTGAACATCGTGCCGATGCGGTCACCGGACGCCGGCCGCATGATCAGCGCCAGGCGGATCCGCTTCCCGCCGGGCTTCGACCAGTCCTCCGGCGCCCGCACGGTCGCGCAGCGGAAGCCGTCCTCGCAGTCGCGCCACACGATCGCCTGTCCGTAGAACGGCAGCAGCGGCGACTCGACGCCCTGCGTGTCCGGCGTCGTCGTCGTATCCGGTGCCGGCACGAGCCCGCAGCCGGTCAGGAGGAGCACGCACAGCAGGGCGATCACCGACGCGGCGCGCGCCCGTCCTGCTGTCATGCGGCCCTCGCGAGCACGGCGCTGACGAGCATCGCCTCGAGCGCGAGCAGCGGCGGCACGTTCGCCGGCAGGCGGCGCCTCGCGTCGCCGATGGCTTCCAGCGCCTTCAGCGTCGCGGTCGGCCGGGTACGGGCGCCGAGCGCGGCGACCTCGGCGGACCAGACCGCGTTGACCGGAGGCAGGCCGGCGCGCAGCTGGGCGACGAGCACGTCGCGGTAGACGGACAGCAGGTCGACGAGCACCCGGTCGACGCCGTCCCGGAGGCCGCGGGTCGCCCGCCGCTTCTGGTCCTCCTCCAGCTGCCGCAGCACGCCGCGCAGCTGCGGCGGCACGGCCCCACCCGGCTCGATGCCCATGGACGCGAGCGCCGTCTGCCGCTCGGCGTCCTCGCGCTCCTGCGTCAGCGCGGCGGAGTCGGCCTTCGCGATGTCCAGCAGGCGCTGGGCGCCGCGCACCGCCTTCGGCACCGTGTCCGTCTCGAGCACGAGCCGGATGCTGTCGTCGCGGCGCGCCCGGGCCTCCTCGTCGGTGGCGAGCCGGTGAGCCATGCCGATGTGGCTCTGCGCCTCCTCGGCCGCACGCAGCGCCAGCCCGGGGTCGACCCCGTCGCGCTGCACGAGCAGGCCGGCGACCTCGCTCGGCTCGGGGACCTTCAGGCGCACCAGCCGGACCCGGGACCGGATGGTCGGCAGCAGGTCGGCCTCGCTCGGCGCGCAGAGGATCCAGACGGTGCGCTCCGGCGGCTCCTCGAGCGCCTTCAGCAGCACGTTCGAGGTCCGTTCCGTCATCCGGTCGGCGTCCTCGATCACCATCACGCGGTAGTGCGCGACCGAGGGCGAGTACTGCGACGAGGTGACGAGGCGCCGGACCTCGTCGATCGTGATCGTGACGCGATCAGAGGCGAGCACCGCGAGATCCGGGTGGGTGCGGGCGTCGACCTGCGCACGGACCCGGTCGTCGTCCTGGTCCGGCTCGCTCAGGAGCGCCGCTGCGAACGCGTAGGCCAGGTTCGATCGCCCGGACCCCGGCGGCCCGGTGATCAGCCACGCGTGGGTCATCACCCCCACGCCGCCGTCCGCGCGATGCGCGTCCCTCGCCGCCGCGGCGATCGCCTCCACCGCCGCCGTCTGGCCGACGAGCAGGGCGTAGGCGCCCGGGTCGGTCATCGCTCGAGCCGAGGCTCGACGGATCGGCGGATCCGGGCGGCGATCTCGTCCGCCGGAAGCGCGGCGTCGACCACGACGAAGCGCTCCGGCTCCGCGGCCGCGAGCGCGAGGAACGCGGCCCGCACGCGGTCGTGGAAGTGGTCGGGCTCCGCCTCGAGCCGGTCCTCGGTCGCGCGGCCCTCGCGACGCCCGCGCGCAGCCGCGGGGTCGAGGTCCAGCAGGATCGTGAGATCGGGCAGGAGCGAATCGGTCGCCCACGTGGACAGCCGGCGGACCTCCTCCGGGTCCAGCACCCGGCCGGCGCCCTGGTACGCCACCGACGAGTCGATGTACCGGTCCTGCACGACGACGTCGCCGCGCTCGAGGGCCGGTCGCACCACGGTCGCGACGTGATGTGCGCGGTCGGCGGCGTAGAGCAGGGCTTCCGCACGGGCGGACACGTGGTCGCCGTGCAGCACCAGGGATCGGATCTCCGCGCCGAGCGCGGTGCCGCCGGGCTCACGGGTCCGCACGACGGTGTGCCCGAGCCCGGTGATCCAGCCCTCGAGGGCGGCCGCCTGCGTGGTCTTGCCCGCCGAGTCGCCGCCCTCGAGCGTCAGGAACACCCCTACGCCTTCTTCGTCGCGCGCTTCGTGGTCGTCGTCCGCTTCGCCGGCGTGCGGGTCGTGGTCGTCTTCTTCTTCGGCGCGGGGCCCTTGGCGCGCTTGTCGACGAGCATCTGCACCGCGCGGGCGAAGTCGACCGACTCGATGTCCTCGCCGCGCGGGATCGTCGCGTTCGTCTCGCCGTCGGTGACGTAGGCGCCGAACCGGCCGTCCTTGATGCGGATCGGTTTGCCGCTGGTCGGGTCCGCGTCGAACTCCTTCAGCGCCGAGGACGCGGCGCGACCGCCGTACTTCGGCTTCGCGAACAGCTCGAGCGCACCGGGCAGGTCGACCGTGAAGATGCTGTCCTCGTCGGGCAGCGTGCGGGTGTCGGTCCCCTTCTTCAGGTAGGGGCCGTAGCGCCCGTTCTGCGCGGTGATCGGCTCGTTGCTCTCGGGGTCGTCGCCGACGGTGCGCGGCAGGCCGAGCAGCCGCACCGCGGTGTCGAGGTCGACCGAGTCGGGTGACATCGACTTGAACAGCGACGACGTCCTCGGCTTCGGTGCGCCCTTCGCGGCGCCCTTCCCTGCGGGGGCCTCGTCTTCGGGGATGATCTCGGTGATGTACGGACCGAAGCGGCCGTCCTTCGCGACCAGCGTGCGGCCGGTCTCGGGATGCTGCCCGAGGATGCGGTCCTCCTGCGGCGGCGCGTCGACGAGCTCCTGCGCCTTCGCGGCGGTCAGCTCGTCGGGGGCGAGGTCCGGCGGCAGGTTGACCCGTCGCACGACGGGTTCGCCCTCCGTCAGCTGCCCGGTCTCGGGATCGACGACCGGCTCGGCCGGGTCCAGAACCTCGAGGTAGGGGCCGTAGCGGCCGATGCGCAGCGTGATGCCCTCGGTGACCGGGATCGAGTTGATGCTCTTCGCGTCGATGTCGCCGAGGTTGTCGACGACGGACCGCAGCCCCGGGTGCCCGGTGTGGCCGAAGTAGAACTCGCGCAGCCAGTCGACCCGCGCGGCGTCGCCGTCGGCGATGCGGTCGAGGTCGTTCTCCATCTCGGCCGTGAAGTCGTAGGCGACGAGGTCGGCGAAGAACTCCTCGAGCAGCTTGACTACCGAGAACGCGATCCAGTTCGGCACCAGCTGGGTGCCGCGGGGGACGACGTAGTTGCGGTCCACGATCGTGGAGAGGATGGAGGCGTAGGTGGAGGGCCGGCCGATGCCGAGCTCCTCCAGCTTCTTGACCAGGCTCGCCTCGGTGTAGCGCGGGGGCGGTGAGGTCTCGTGCCCGTTCGCCACGGGTTCGGAGGGGGTCAGGGACTGCCCCTTCTCGACCTGCGGGAGGCGCTCGTCGGCCCCTCCTGAGGCACCCGAAGGGTCGCGGTCCTCGTCGCGGCCCTCCTCGTAGGCGGCGAGGAAGCCGCGCACGGTGATGACCGTGCCGCTCGCGGAGAACTCCGCGGCGCGGCCGCCGGCCGTCAGCCCGACGACGAGCGTGGCCGTCGATCCGGTCGCGTCGATCATCTGGGAGGCGACGGTGCGCCGCCAGATCAGGTCGTACAGGCGCTGCTCGGTCGACGTCAGCGTGCCGCGCAGCGAGTCGGGCGTCGGGAACACCTCGCCGGACGGGCGGATGGCCTCGTGGGCCTCCTGCGCGTTCTTCGACTTCCCCGAGTACTGCCGCGGAGCATCCGGCACGGTGTCCGCGCCGTAGAGCGCCTTGGCCTGGCTGCGCGCCGCCTGCGTCGCCTGCGACGAGAGCGACGGCGAGTCGGTGCGCATGTAGGTGATGTGCCCGTTCTCGTACAGGCTCTGCGCGACCGACATCGTCTGCTTGGCGCTGAACCGCAGCTTGCGGGCCGCCTCCTGCTGCAGCGTGCTCGTGGTGAACGGCGCCGCGGGACGACGACGGTACGGCTTGGTGTCGAGCGAGACGACGCGTGCCCCAGGCGACTCGGTCTCGATCGCGGTGACGAGTGCGAGGGCACCGGCCTCGTCGAGCGCGACCGAGTCGGTCTTCAGCCGGCCGAGGTCGTCGAAGTCGCGACTTCCCGTGGCGATCCGCTTGCCGTCGAGGCGCTGCAGGCGAGCGGTGAACGCGGAGCCGTCCGTCGGGACGACGTCCCAGTAGGACGCGGAGACGAACGCGAGGCGCTCGCGCTCCCGGTCGACCACGAGCCGGGTGGCTGCGGACTGCACCCGACCGGCGGACAGGCCGGGGCCGACCTTGCGCCACAGGACCGGCGAGACCTCGTAGCCGTAGAGCCGGTCGAGGATGCGGCGGGTCTCCTGCGCGTCGA
>NZ_CAXTHO010000088.1:0-12623 GCF_964244015.1 uncultured Amnibacterium sp.
TGCTCGTGGCGGAGGGCATCACCGCCATCGAGCTCACCCTGACCACCCCCGGGACCACGGAGGCGCTGCCCCGGCTCGCCGAGCGGTACGCCGGGCGGGCCGAGGTCGGCGTCGGCACGGTCGTGTCGGTCGAGCAGGCCGTCGCCGTGCTCGGTGCGGGTGCGGCGTTCGTCGTGACGCCGATCGTGCAGCCCGAGGTCGTCGCGGTGGTCCGGGAGGCGGGCGTGCCCGTGTTCCCGGGCGCGATGTCGCCCACCGAGGTCGCGACGGCCTGGGCGGCCGGGGCGTCCGCGGTGAAGATCTTCCCGGCCTCGACCGTGGGCACTGGGCACCTGCGAGCGCTGCACGGCCCCTTCCCGGAGCTGTCGTTCATCCCCTCCGGCGGCGTGGCGGTGGACGACATCGGCACCTGGCTGCACGCGGGTGCGACGGCCGTCAGCCTGGGGGGCGAGCTGCTGGGCGACGCCCTGCGCGGCGGCGACCTCGCCCTGCTGCGGGACCGCGCCAGCCGCTGTCGGCGGCTCCTCGACGAGCACGGGACGAGCCTGCCGTGAGCGTGAGCGTGAGCGCGGGTGCCGAGGTCGTCGTGATGGGCGAGACGATGGCGCTGTTCAGCAGCCGATCGGCGGGCGTCCTGCGCTCGGGAGCGAAGGCCGACTTCTCCGTCGGCGGCGCCGAGTCGAACGTCGCGATCGGGCTGGCCAGGCTCGGCGTGCCCGTGGCCTGGATCGGCCGCGTCGGCGTCGATCCCTTCGGCGACGAGATCGTCCGCGTGCTCCGCGGCGAGGGCGTGGAGGTGCTCGCGCGCCGCGACGGGAGCCGGCGCACCGGGCTGATGGTCAAGGAGCGGCGCACCGCCCTGCACCAGCGGGTCGTCTACTACCGGTCGGACAGCGCCGGGTCGGCGCTGTCGCCGGACGACGTCGACGACCGGATCGTCGGCGGAGCACGGGTGCTGCACGTGACCGGGATCACACCGGCGCTCTCCGAGTCGGCCACCGCGGCCGTCGACCACGCGATCGACGCGGCGCGGGCGGCCGGCACGACGGTCAGCCTCGACGTCAACTACCGGTCCGCACTCTGGTCCCGCGACGCCGCGACCGCCGCGCTCACCCGCCTGCTCCCCTCGGTCGACATCCTCTTCGCGGGCCTCGAGGAGGCGGAGCTGCTCACCGGCCGCGCGTCCGGGCCCGAGCAGGCCGCCGCCGACCTCGCCCGGCTCGGCCCCTCCCAGGTCGTCGTGAAGCACGGCGCGACCGGAGCCACCGCCGCGGTCGACGGCGAACCGGCCGTCACCGCATCGCCGCCGGCCGTGCCGGTGGTCGACACCGTCGGTGCGGGGGACGCGTTCGTGGCCGGGTACCTCGCGGCCTACCTGGCCGGCGATTCCGTGCCGAGCAGGCTCGAACTCGGCTGCGCGACCGGCGCCTTCGCGTGCATGGCGGCGGGCGACTGGGAGGGCGCCCCCACCCGCGACGAGCTCGCGCTCCTGCGCTCCTCCGAGCCCGTGCTCCGATGACCGCCGCAGCGCGCCGACCGGACCCGGCACATCCACCCAGCGAACGAAGGACACCTCGTGGCTCCACCGCACACGCCTGACGGCACGCAGCCGGGTCAGGCCTTCCAGGGCGCCGCCTCGTCGACGATGACGAATCCCGCGCCGCCCGCCGCCACCGCGTCGGTCGGCACGGTCGGCGTGCTGCGCCGTGGCCCGAGGGGTCGAAGCGGCGCGCCGACGTCGAAGCCGGCGACGCTGCTGCTGCTGGTCGCGCCCTCCGTCCTGCTGCTCGTCCTGATCAACGGCTATCCGCTCATCTACGGACTGTTCCAGTCGGTCCAGGACGGCACCCTGATCACTGCCGGGTCGTTCGTGGGCCTGGAGAACTACGCGAGCGTGGTGACGCAGCCGCGATTCTGGACCGCGACCGGCTTCACGGTGATCTTCACGATCGTCGCCGTGTTCGGCAGCTGGCTGATCGGACTCGCGCTCGCGCTGCTGCTGCGCCTCGAGGCCCCTGGGTCGGCGGTGTTCAAGGTGCTGCTCATGCTGCCGTGGGTGGTCCCCATCGTCGTGTCCGCCACGGCCTGGAACTGGCTCGTCGCGACACCGCAGAGCCTCATCCCGACGCTGGTCCGCGGTCTCGGATTCGGCAGCCCGCTCTTCCTCGCGGACCCGACGCTCGCGGCGATCCTGGTCTGCATCTTCAAGGTGTGGGTGAGCTTCCCGTTCATGATGCTGATGACATCCTCGGCACTCGCGGCGGTCGATCCCTCCATCTACGAGGCGTCCTCCATGGACGGCGCGACGCGGTGGCAGCAGCTCACCCAGATCACGCTGCCGGTGATCGCCCGGTCGACCTACATCAGCTGGATCCTGATGACGATCTTCAGCGTCAACGACTTCCCCACGATCTTCCTGCTGACCGGCGGCGGCCCGGTCAGCGCGACGACCTCGCTGATCGTCCTCGCCTACCGCACGGTCTTCCAGGACTTCCAGACCGGGCCCGGCGTCGCGATCGCCTTCATGATGACGGTGGTCCTGGTCATCATCTCGGTCGGCCTCTTCCGCCAGATCCGAAAGGTGGACATCGAATGACGACCCTCGACCAGAGCAGTGAGGCGAGGCCGGTCAGCAGCACCAGGGCGAAGACGCGGCGGCGACCCGCCGGTCGAGGGAGCCGGCGGTGGGGCACCTCCGCCGCGCTCCTGATCATCACCGTCATCGTGCTGATCCCGCTCGGCGTGATCCTGCTGCTGTCGGTGCAGCCGAGTTCGTCGTCGAGCACGACGAGCGCCTTCACGCTGGAGAACTTCGCGTTCGTCTTCGGGCAGACGGACGTGCTGCGCTGGCTCGGCAACAGCCTCGGCGTGACCCTCGCCACGGTGGTCGTCTCGGTGATCGTCGCGGCCCCCGCCGGGTACGTGCTGTCCAGGGGCCGGAGCCGAGCCGTGCAGGGCTACTCGCTGCTGCTGTTCGTGGTGCAGTCGCTGCCGATCATCACCTCGATCATCCCGCTCTTCATCCTCTTTGCCCAGTTCGGGCTCTCCGACAGCCTCGTCGGCCTGACGGTCGTCTACGTCGGGAGCACCGTCGCGGTCGCGACCTGGATGATGGCCGCCTACATCGACACCATCCCGATCACGCTCGAGGAGGCGTCGTGGGTGGACGGCGCATCGATGTTCGGCTCGTTCCTGCGGATCGTGATGCGCAACTCCCTCCCCGGGGTGCTCTCGACCGCGATCTTCTCCTTCCTGCTGGCGTGGAACGACTTCCTGGTCGCGCTGATCTTCCTGCGCAGCTCGGAGCACTTCACGCTGCCGATCGGCCTCGAGACGTTCTTCCAGCAGAACTCGGCGAACTGGGGAGCGATCATGGCGGTCTCCGTGGTGATGCTGCTGCCGCCGGCGATCCTGTTCGCGACGCTGAACCGCTACTTCAGCGTCGGCGGCATCGGAGGCTCGCTTGCCGGCAGGTGAGCCGGCATGAGGGTCGCGCGCTGGGCCGGGGCGGGCACGATCCGGGTGGAGGACGCACCGCTGCCCGTGCCGCGCGCCGACGAGGCGCTCGTGCGGGTGGCGTGGACCGGCCTGTGCGGCAGCGATCTGGAGGAGTTCCGGCACGGGCCGGTCGTGGCACGGCCGGGTGTCGTGCTCGGCCACGAGATCGTGGGCACGGTGAGCCGGGCGGCCGGCGACGGGTCGGGGCCGGCGGTCGGCGCCCGCGTGGTCGTGGACGTCGTGACGGGCTGCGGACGCTGCTTCTGGTGCGAGCGGCACGAGGAGGGGCTGTGCCCCGACCTGGTCGTCACCGGGCAGCACGTCGACGGCGGCCTCGCCGAGTACGTCGTCGGGCGCGCCTCCCGCCTGATCGTCGTCCCGGACTCGCTGCCGCTGCGGCACGCGGCGCTCGCCGAACCCGCGGCGGTGGCGGTGCGCGCGGGACGGAAGCTCGGCTCCATGCTGGGACGGTGCGCCGTGGTGGTCGGCGGCGGCACGGTCGGGCTGCTGGTCGCGCAGGTTCTGCGGCAGGCCGGCGCCGACCGCGTGACGGTCGTGGAACCGAGCCCGGAGCGGCGCCGGATCGCCGCGAGTCTCGGTCTCGACGCCGTCTGGGAGCCCGACGCGGCGACGCGGGCCCGCACGGTCGCCGAGCGGTTCCCGGAGCGCGGCGCCGACGTGGTCGTGGAGTGCTCGGGTGCCGGCGGGGCGGCGCGGGAGGCGGTCCGGCTGGTCCGGGCGGGCGGGACGGCCGTGCTGCTCGGCGTGCCCGCCGCGGACGAGCCGTTCGACGGACTCGACCTGGTCGTGCGGGAGAAGACGGTGGTCGGCTCGGCCGCCCACATGTGGGACGACGACGTCGCCGTGGCCGTCGGCCTCCTCGCCGCAGGGGCGATCGAGGTCGCCCCGCTGATCTCGCAGCTCGTGGCGCTGGAGGAGGCGCCGCGAGCGTTCGAGCTGCTGGCCGGCGCGGAGGCGGGCGTCGTCAAGATCCTCGTCCGCTGCGGCGACGACGACGCCTGACCGCGGCTGCGCAGTCGGGTCAGGTCAGGTCAGCAGCTCGTCCCGGTCGACGGTCACCGTTCCGGCGGGTCCGAGTGCTGCGGCGGTGGCGCCGATCAGCAGTTCGTAGTCGCCGGCCTCCAGGCGCCACCCGTCCTCCCAGTACGCCAGCGCTCGCCGGGACACCTCGACCGTCACCCGCGTGCCGCTGCCTGCCGCCGCCCGCACGAGCGCGTATCCGACGAGCCACAGCGCGGGCCGGTCGACCACGGACTCCTGGCGGCGGGCGTAGACCTGCACGACGTGCTTGCCGGGCCGCGCACCGGTGTTGCGCACGGTGGCGGTGACCGTCGCGATGCCGTCGTGGAAGCCGGTGACCGTCGGCGCATCGATCGCCCACGTCGTGTAGCCGAGGCCGTGCCCGAACGGATACGCCGGTGCCACGTCGGTGCGGGCCCACGCGCGGTAGCCGATGTGAATGCCCTCGTCGTACCGGACGACGCCGTCGACGGGCTGCACGTCCGTCACGGGAGCGTCGGCGAGCCGTGCCGGCCAGGTGGTCGGCAGTCTGCCTCCGGGTTCGACGGCGCCGACGAGCACGTCCGCGAGGGCGGTGCCGTACTCCTGACCGCCGAACCACGTCAGCAGCACGGCCGCCACGTCGTCCCGCCACGGCATCTCGACGGGGGCGCCCGCGTTCACGACGACGACGGTCCGCGGGTTCGCCGCGGCGACGGCGGCGACCAGCTCGTCCTGCCGGCCGGGCAGGCGGAGGTCGGTGCGATCGAACCCCTCGCACTCGCTCGTGAAGCCGGTCGCGACGATCACGATCGCGATCTCGGCCGCCTCCGCCGCCTGCACGGCCTCGGCGATCAGCGCCCGGTCCTCCTCCTCGGTCCGCGGGGCCGGGAGGATGCCGAACGTCACGGCGAGCGAGTTCGGGACACCGTCGATGATGGTGCCGGGGACGAACTCGTATCGCAGCTCGAGCGCCACCCCGGCGCGCACCGGGTGCGGCGTCGTGATCGAGCGGGCCGCGAAGAAGTCCTGGATCTGGTCCGGGTCCTCCTCGATCGTCGCCTCCAGCACGAGCGCTCCGTCGATGAACAGCCGCCCGGTGCCCGGCGACGCGAACCCGAACCGCAGCTCGCCGTCCCGCTCCGGCGTGTACCGGGTGCGGAACCCGACCGAGGCGCGCACCCGCGGATCGTCCTCGCGGCCGTAGTCGAGGATGAAGCCCGCGAACCGGTCCTCGGCGTACAGCTCGGTGCCGTCGGCCCCGTAGGAGGTGTAGCGGGCGCCCGGCCCGCCGGTGACGGGGTTGGTCATCCGTGCTGGGTCCAGAGGGGCGAAGTGGTCCTGCGTGACGGCGCCGACCCGGAGGTCGAGGACCGCCTCCGGCAGCGCCCGACGGATGCCGTCGACCGGCGTGATCTCGTAGTGCGGGATGACGGTGGCGCTGCCGCCGCCCTGGACCCGCGGCCGCTCGGCGTGCTCGCCGATCACCGCGACGCGGCGGACCGATGCGGCCTGCAGCGGCAGGACGCCGGTGTTGGCGACGAGCACCATCCCCTCCGCCGCCACCCTGCGCGCGAACGCGCCCGCGTCGACGGCCTCGGGGACCACGGACGGCCCGAACCCCTCCAGGGCCCCGACGCGGGCGGCGAGGCGGAGGATGCGCCGCACCTTCTCGTCGAGGGCCGGCATCGGGACGTCGCCGTCGCGCACCGCGGTGACCAGCCGGTCCGACCAGGCCGCCGCCGGGCCGGGCATCGCGAGATGCTGCTGCTGCCGGGCGCTCTCGAGGCTGCGCACCGCGGTCCAGTCGCTGACGACCACGCCGTCGAAGCCCCACGTCGTCGTCAGCGGGTCCGTGAGCAGGGGGCTCTCGGTCGCGGTCGTCCCGTTGACGGCGTTGTACGCGCTCAGCACCAGCCAGGCGCCCGCCTCCGTCACCGCCCGCTCGAAGGCCAGCAGGTAGAGCTCGCGGAGGGCCCGGTCCCCCACCTGCACGTCGACCGCGAACCGGTCGGTCTCGAAGTCGTTGGCGACGAAGTGCTTGATCGCCGCCCCGACGCCCTGCGCCTGCACGCCGGCCACGTACGCGGCGGCGAGGTCGGCGGTGAGTCGCGGGTCCTCGCTGAACGCCTCGAAGTGCCGGCCGCCGAGCGGGGAGCGGTGCAGGTTCACCGTCGGTCCGAGCACGACGTCGACGCCCTTCGCGCGCGCCTCGCCGGCGACGACCGTCCCGTACTCGCGCGCCAGCTCGAGGTCCCAGCTCGCCGCGAGCGCCGTCGCGGACGGGAGGCACGCGGACGGCAGGCGCTCGTCCCAGAGCGCTCCCCGCACGCCGCTCGGGCCGTCCGAGAGCACGATGGATCGGAGCCCGATGCCCGGCACGGCGGCGGTCCCCCAGGCGCTCCCTCCCGAGACCAGCGCCACCTTCTCCTCCACGGTCATCCGGTCGGCGAGGTCCTCCGGCGAGGGCGGGACGGGGGCGTTCATGTCGGGCACGTCGGCGTCCTTCGCTGGTGTTCGTGGCTCAGTGCGTGACGGTGGAGGTGCCGAGCTCGACGAGCAGGACGCCGATGCCGATCAGCACCAGACCGAGGCCCATCGTGCGGTTCAGCGGATCGCGGAACAGGACCCGCCCGAAGATCGCGGTCAGCGCGATCCCGGTGGCGGCCCAGACGCCGTAGGCCACCCCGACCGGCAGTCCCTCCCGCAGCGCGAGGGCGAGGAAGTAGAACGATGCGACGTAGCCGACCAGGATGGGCACGGCCCACCGCTTGTCCCTGAGGCCCTTCGAGGCGCTGAGGCACAGTGTCGCGGTGACCTCGACGACGATCGCGGCGGCGAGGAACAGCCAGCTCATGGCAGAACCATCGGAGCGGTCACGGGAGCGCGCCCTTCGATTCCCGTCGGGCGCGCTCGGCGCCGAGCTCGACGGTGAGGACGCCGGCCACGATGCAGGCGAGGCCGACGCCCATCAGCGGCGTGAGCGCCTCCCCGAAGATCACGGTGGACAGCAGCGACGTCAGCGCGACCCCGATCGCGCCCCAGATGCCGTAGGTCACCCCGACCGGGAGGCCGAGACGCAGGCAGACGGCGAGCAGCACGAACCCCGCGATGTAGCCGGGCACGACCACCAGCATCCACAGCGGATCGGTGAGCGCGGCCTTCAACGCCAGGGTCGCGGCGACCTCGGAAACGATCGCAGCGCTCAGCGCCAAAACCGGTCGGAGTCGTGAGGATTTCGGCCGGGAGCCGGATTCCGCGGCAGGACCGGCGTCGGGTCGGGGGTCGGTCATCGGGCTCCTCACCGCTCGGCTCGCTCTCTGAGCAGGGTACCGATGGACGAGGGGGCTGGGGCCGTTCCGGGCCCCCACACCGTGGTCGCGCTGTGCACGTGCATCTGATCGACGCCTGGACAGGACAGCGTCTATTCGCGTCGGGGGCGCGTGCGGATCGCCTGAATTCCTGCCGCTCGGCTGAAGCCTGCGACCGGAAGTCGATTCCGAATGCACTTCTCGACTTCCGCTACCCCATTTGCGTATCGGTGCTACCCGAATTGCGAACGGTGCGACTCGAGCCGAATTCCTCGCGCGGCCTGCGCTTACCGTGGGGGTATCAAGTCAGGTGGGACGGCACGGTCTGCTGCGGCGCTGCTCGACGGAACGGAGTGACCACCGATGGTGGACGTAGGTGCACCGATCGCGCTGCCCGCCGTGCTGCAGGCCCGCTACAGGATCGGACCCGAGGTCGGGCGCGGTGGGGCCTCCACGGTCTACCGGGCACGCGACCTCCTGATCGGCCGGGACGTCGCGATCAAGGTCTTCCGCACCCGGGTCAGAACGGCTGACGACCTCCGATCGCAGGAGGGCGAGGCCCGCATGCTCGGTGGTCTGAACCACCCGGCGCTGGTCTCCCTGCTGGATGCCGGAATGGACCTGACGGATGCGACGGCTCCGCAGATGTACCTGATCATGGAGTTCGTCGACGGGCCGGATCTGCGACGGCGGCTCCGAGAGGGCCCCCTCACCGCGTTCGAGGTCGCCTATCTCGCCTGGGACCTCCTCGCCGCCCTGCAGTACGTGCATGAACGCGGGATCATCCACCGCGACCTCAAGCCCGCGAACGTGCTCCTCGCTCCCGCGGAGGCGAGGCCTTCCCGGGGGAAGCTCGCGGACTTCGGCATCGCCGTGCTGAACGCCGCAGCGGACGAACCCAGCGAGGAGACCACGGGCACCGCCGCCTACCTGAGCCCCGAGCAGGTCGAGGGACGCCCGCTGGGATCCGAGACGGACATCTACTCACTCGGCCTCGTCCTCCTCGAGGCCTACACCGGACGAACGGCGTTCCCCGGCGGCGTCGTCGAATCGGCGTTCGCCCGGCTCGAGGAGGATCCGGAGGTCCCGTCCGACATGCCGACCGAGCTCGCCGCGGTCCTGCGACGGATGACCGCCCGGCAGCCGCTCGACCGCCCGAGTGCTCGGGAAGCCGTCACCGACTTCCGCGAGATCATCGTCCACGAGCTCGGCGGGGAGCGGCCGACGGCGCCGGACCCCGAGGCCGCTCGGCTCGCCGCGGTCCGGGACTCCCACCTGCTCGACAGCCCGCCGGACCTCGAGTTCGACCGGCTCACCGCGATCGCAGCACGGATCTTCGACGTCCCCGTCGCGGTCATCACCGTCGTCGGTGAGGACCGGGTCTGGCTGAAGTCCCGCCACGGCATGGACGTCGCCGAGGTCGAGCGGCGTCAGGGTCTCGGTGCGACCGGTGCGCTGCACGATCAGACCCTGATCGTCGAGGACGTGACCACCGACCCTCGAATCACGTTCACCCCGGGTGCGGAGGCATCGCCATTCCGCTTCTATGCCGGGGTGCCGCTGATCACGGCGGACGGCCACAACCTCGGGTCGTTCGCCGTCGCCGATGCCCGGCCCCGCACCATGACGCCTGCCCAGATAGAGACCCTCGAGGATCTCGCGGCGATGGTGCTGCATGAGATCGAACTCCGCAGCGCCGTCCGCCGCGTCGCCCTGGGTCGGTTCCGCCAGGAGGGCTGATCGCGCCTCACCCGCTCGAGCACATCGGCTTTCCGGCGGACGAAGCGGTGGCGCTCCATCCCGCTCCGCGGACTGCGGAGGGCGCGGTGAACGCCGCTGGTCGAGCACCGGTCCGCTCGGACCGGTGCTCGAAGCCGGGTCAGCTGTTCGCAGCGTCCTTGGATTCCTCGATGTTCTGGCGGTCCTCGCCCATCGACTGGTCCTTCTGGCCCTGTGCGGTCAGTTCCGCGTCGTCGGTGCGCTTGCCGACCGTCTCCTCAGCCTTGCCAGCGACCTGCTGGATGACATCCTTCGCCTTATCGCCTGCAGACATCTCGCTCCTCCTCGACCGTGGTCACCGGTGTTCCGGCTCTCGCACAGTAGGTGGACGGGCTGGATGAGCCTGAGATCCCACTGCTGGTTCCCTGGGTGCGAAGAGGCCACGGCGCCGATGCGGGAGGGCGCCCTCCGGCGCCGGAGCAGGACGCCTCAGCTCGGCTTGGCGTAGGAGCGCGCCCCGGTGCCGGCGTAGGCGCCGCCGGCCACGATCGTGTACTCGTCACGGAGCGGGCGGCCGGCGAAGAACGCCTCGAGGATCTCGCGGGTGCCCGCCGCGTACTTCGCCTGCGACGGGAGGGAGGTGCCGGAGGTGTGCGGCGTCATCCCGTGGTGCGGCATCGTGCGCCACGGGTGGTCGGCCGGCGCCGGCTGCGGGTACCAGACGTCACCGGCGTACCCGGCGAGCTGCCCGCTCTCCAGTGCGCGCACGATCGCGTCGCGGTCGGCGATCGCGCCTCTGGCCGGGTTGACGATGTAGGAGCCGCGGCGCATGGTGCCCAGCAGCTCGTCGTTCAGGATCCCGCGCGTCTCGTCCGTGAGCGGCGCGTGGACCGTGAGCACGTCGATCTCGCGGACGAGCTCCTCGATGGACTCGTGGAAGGTGAGTCCCAGCGACTGCTCCACGTCGTCGGGCAGCCGGAACCGGTCCGTGTAGTGCAGCGTGACGCCGAACGGCGCGAGCCGTTCGAGGACCGCGCGGCCGATCCGGCCGGCCGCGAGCACGCCGACGTCCATGCCCTCGAGGTCGTAGGAACGCTGCACCGCGTCCGCGATGTTCCAGCCGCCGTCGACCACGATCCCCACCTGCGGGAGGTAGTCGCGGACCAGTGCGAGGACCTGCATGACCGTGTGCTCGGCGACCGCGATGCTGTTGCTGTAGGTGACCTCGGCGACCGTGATGCCCTTCTCGATCGCGGTCGCGAGGTCGACGTGGTCGCTGCCGATCCCCGCGGTGATCGCGAGCTGCAGCTTCGCGGCCTTCTCGAGCCGCTCGGGGGTGAGGTAGGCGGGCCAGAACGGCTGCGAGATCACCACGTCCGCGTCCGGCAGCTCCCGCTCGAACTCCGAGTCGGGCCCCTCCTTGTCGCTCGTCACGACGAAGGTGTGGCCGGCGTCCTCCAGGAACCTCCGCAGACCCAGCTCCCCCGAGACGCACCCGAGCAGCTCGCCGGGCGTGAAGTCGATCGCCGCCGGAGTCGGCAGGGTCTGTCCGTTCGGATACCGCTCGAGCTTCGGGAGCCCGTCCCGTGCTAGTACCGGCGGGTACCCGTCGACCGGATCGGGGTAGAGCACGCACAGGACCTTGGCCATCGGAACCTCCATCGGTGCGCCGTCGCGCCGCTCGAACCGTACGTCCGTCGACCTGGGTAACGGTAGGCGGATCGAGGAGCTCCTCGTCGAACGCGGCAGGTCTGTGCCGTGACGGGCCCTGTCGCTGCCCGCTGGGAGGATCGTTCTCGACAGCACCACGAGGCCGATGGGAGGGGTGATGGCTCGGACGACCGATGGCAGCGCCGGAGACGCCGACTACAGCAGCATCGGGACCGGCTACGCCGCCTACCGCCGGCCGGATCCGCGACTCATGGCCGCGATCGTCGCGGCCATCGAGCCCGCGCGCACCCTGATCAACGTGGGCGCAGGCGCAGGCTCGTACGAACCCGTGGACCTCGACGTGACGCCTGTGGAGCCGAGCGCGTCGATGCGGGCGCAGCGACCTCCATCGCTCGCCCAAGCGATCGAAGGGACGGCGGAGGATCTGCCGTTCGCGGATCGGCGATTCGACGCGGCGCTCGCGTCCTTCACGGTGCACCAGTGGACCGACCTGACAGCGGGTCTGCGCGAGCTCCGACGGGTGACGCGGGGCCCTGTCGTCGTGCTCACCTGCGATCCCGCAGCCCTCGACCGGTTCTGGCTGAACGAGTACGCACCGGAGGTGACCGCGACGGAAGCACGGCGGTACCCGGCCCCGGACACGATCGGGTCGATCCTCGGCGGGGAGGTCTCGATCACGGCGGTGCCGATCCCACTCGACTGCACCGATGGATTCACCGAGGCCTACTACGGCCGGCCGGAGGCACTGCTCGACCCCGGCGCCAGAAGGGCCAACTCGGCCTGGAGCTTCGTGGGCCCCGACGTGGCGGAGCGCTTCGAGACGGACCTCCGGAACGACCTCGAGTCCGGCGCTTGGGACGAGAAGCACGGCCACCTGCGGTCCCAGGCCATCTTCGACGGCTCCCTCCGACTGATCGTCGCCCTGCCGTGAACTCCGACGAGCGTGGCGCAGAGGTCTCGGCCCTCCTCGCGGGGCTCTCGAGTCTCGCCGGTCGCGGCCCGGACTTCGATGTCGACGCAGCCCCTGCCACGCCGGGTGAGCTGTTCGAGGACTGGTTCCACACCGCGGTGCGGACCGGTACCCCCGAGCCGCACGCAATGACGCTGTCCACGCTCGACGACCGGGGTGCCCCCGACGCCCGCGTGCTCATCCTGAAAGCCTTCGACCGCTCCGGTCGGTGGGCGTTCGCCAGCAGCGCTGCCAGCACGAAGGGGCAGCAGCTGGGCACCCACCCGGTCGCGGCGCTGACCTTCTACTGGCCGTCCCTGGCCAGGTCCGTCCGGATCCGCGGTCCCGTCGCGCCCGACACCGACGAGGCCAGTGCCGCCGACTTCCGCGAGCGGAGCATCGGCGCACGCGCGATCGCGCTGTCGGGACGACAGAGCGCGACGCTGGACGACGCG
>NZ_CAXTHO010000089.1:0-12363 GCF_964244015.1 uncultured Amnibacterium sp.
CGGTCGGCTCGTCGTGCTGACGGGTGCGGCGTTCACGAACGGCTCGGACGCCGTATCGCACCGGACCGCGCTCGTAATTGCGGCCCTGGTCGCCGTCGTCGTGCTGGGCGCGGCCGTCGCCGCGTGCTGGACGCCGCTCGGACGGGGTGCGGTGGCGTTGCTCGCCGCGACGGGAATCGTGCTGCTGACCAGCCCCTCCTTCTTCGCGCACTACGTCGCTTTCACGGGCCCGTGGATGGCGCTCGTGCTCGGGATCGGTGTCGGGGTGGTGCTGGAGCGGGTCCGGAGGCGGCTGCTCGCCGCGGGCCTCGGCGTGCTGCTGGCCGCAGCGGCGGCCGCGCCGACGCTGGAACGCGACCTCGTGCCTCCGGCCGCGACCCCCTCGCTCGCCCCGATCGCCGCCGCCGCGGCGCAGGTGGGCGGCTGCATCCGCTCCGACGACCCCGGCTTGCTCGCCGCGATCGGCACGCTCTCGCGCGACCTCGGCCGCGGCTGCGAGGTGTGGCCGGACGTGACGGGCTGGACGTTCGAGCGGCCCGGCTTCCCGGTCGTCTCCGACGACCGGCCGGACAGCGAGATCTGGCAGCGGTTCGTGTCCCGCTATCTGCTGAGCGGCGACGCGGTGATCGTCGATCGTGGCGGGACCGGGCTGTCGGCGGCGACGAAGCGGCGGATCGACGCGCTGCCGGTGCTCGCGCGGTCCGGCGATCTCGTGCTGCACGCGGTACCGCGCTGAGCCGCGGGCGCTCAGGACCCGCCGTTGTGTAGGACGGACCTTCCTCCACAGCGGAGGATCAGGCGGTCGTGATCACCGCGTCGGCGCGCTCGCGCGTCGGCTCGATCAGCGCGGCGTTCGGGAGGTCCACCGCATCCACCCACGCCGCTGCCTCCGAGGGGCTCTTGCCGAACGCGATGTGCCGGGCGACCAGGCGCTCGCGCAGGAGTTCGACGGGTGCGGTGCTGAACCACACCTCGTCGAACAGGTCGGCGGCCGCCCGCCACGGCTGGGCGTCGACCAGCAGGTAGTTCCCCTCCGACACGACCAGGTCGACCTCCGGGCCGACCGCGATGCTGCCGGCGATCGGCTGCTCGAGCACGCGCTCGAATCCGGGCGCGTACACGGGCTCGTCGCGGCGGTCCCGGAGGCGCTGCAGCAGCGCCCGGTAGCCCCACCCGTCGAACGTGTCGATCGCGCCCTTCCGGTCGCGGCGGCCCAGCCGATCGAGCGCGGCGTCCGCGAGGTGGAAGCCGTCCATCGGCACGTGCGCGGCGCGGAACCGGCCGTCCTCCTGCACCGCCGAGACCAGCCGCTCGGCGAGCGTCGTCTTGCCCGCTCCCGGTGCGCCGGCGATGCCGAGCAGCACGCGGCGCCGTCCTGGGGCACTCGGAGGGTCGCCCGGGTCGAGCAGTCCGAGCAGCCGCGCGAGCGCATCGTCGAAGTCCATCGCCTGCACGATGCCCCTGGAGGGGGAGGAGCGCGGCGCGTTCGGGGGTGCGGCGGGGGCGATGTGCCTAGTTTGGGGGGCATGACGCTCAGCGAGGTCCCGACCCGCACGTTCTCCGTTCCGCAGGAGCGCAAGGTCGTCACGGCGCTGCCCGGGCCGAAGTCGCTCGCGCTGCAGGAACGCCGCGTGAAGTCGGTGTCGCGGGGCGCGGGCACGCTCGCGAACATCTACATGGACCACGGGGCCGGCGCGATCCTGGTCGACGTCGACGGTAACCGGCTGATCGACCTCGGCTGCGGCATCGGCGTCACCACGATCGGGCACGCCCATCCCGCGGTCGCCGCCGCAGTCGCCGAGCAGGTCGCGAAGCTCACCCACACGCTCTTCACCGTCACCCCCTACGAGAACTACGTGCGGGTCGCGGAGAAGCTCGCCGAGATCACGCCCGGCGACTTCGAGAAGCACTCGGTCCTCGTCAATTCGGGCGCGGAGGCGGTCGAGAACGCCGCGAAGATCGCCCGCCGCTTCACCGGCCGGCGCGCGCTCGTCGTGCTCGACCACGCCTTCCACGGCCGCACGAACATGACGATGGCGATGACCTACCGCCCCTGGCCGGAGCGGGAGGGGATGGGCCCGTTCCCCGGCGAGATCTACTCGGTGCCGATCAGCTACCCGTTCCGCGACGGCCTCACCGGCGAGGAGGCGGCCGAGCGCACGATCGACTACATCGAGACGCACGTCGGCGCCCGCGAGGTCGCCGCGTTCTTCGCGGAGCCGATCCAGGGCGACGGCGGCGTCGTCATCCCCGCGCCGGGGTACTTCGCGCGGATCGCGGAGTACTGCCGCGACAACGGGATCGTCTTCGTGGCGGACGAGATCCAGTCGGGCATCGCCCGCACCGGCGCCTGGTACGCGATCGAGCATCACGGCGTCGTGCCGGACCTGATCACCTCCGCCAAGGGCATCGCCGGCGGCATGCCGCTCGCCGCGGTGACCGGGCGCGCGGACATCATGGACGCCGTGCAGCCCGGCGGCATCGGCGGCACGTTCGGCGGCAACCCGGTCTCGACCGCGGCGGCGCTCGCGGTGTTGGACCTGATCGAGCGCGAGGACCTGATCGGGGAGGCGCAGCGCGTCGAGCGCGCGATCGTCGACCGGTTCGGCGGCTGGACCGCCAGGTACGACACGGTCGGCGAGGTGCGCGGCAAGGGCGCCATGTTTGGCGTCGAGCTGGTGCTGCCGGGCACGCGCAAGCCGAACCCGGCCCTGCTGAAGCACGTGCTGCACTACGCGACCGACCACGGCGTCATCCCGCTCGACGCCGGCAGCTGGGACAGCGTGCTGCGCCTCCTGCCCTCCGTCGTGATCTCGGAGGCGCTGCTCGACGACGCGGCCGGGGTGCTGGAGTCGGCGCTGGAGTCCTTCGCCGGCGTCGGCGAGCCAGGCATCACCCCCGCCTCCTGAGCGTTCACGGATCAGGGGATCTGGACGCGCGCACGCGCCGTCCAGATCCCCTGATCCGTGAACGCGACTGCCGGTCAGCCGAGGAGGTCGCGGATGTCGGCGGCGCTGATCGCCCCGCCGCCGTCACCGCCGCCCATCACGTCGGACACGAGCGCGCGCTTCTTGTCCTGCAGCGCCATCACCTTCTCCTCGATGGTGTCCTTCGCGATCAGCCGGTAGACCATGACCGGTCGCGTCTGGCCGATGCGGTGCGCGCGGTCGACCGCCTGCGCCTCCGTCGCCGGGTTCCACCACGGGTCCGTGAGGATGCAGTAGTCGGCCATCGCGAGGTTCAGCCCCGTCCCACCCGCCTTGAGGCTGATCAGGAACACCGGCTGCGTGCCCTCGGCGAACGAGCGCACCACCTCCGCCCGGCGCCGCGTCGTGCCGTCGAGCCGCACGAACGCGATGCGGGAGGCGATCAGCCGGGCCTCGATGCGGTCGAGGAACCGCGTGAACTGGCTGAACACCAGCGTCCGGTGCCCTTCGCTCGCGGCCTCCTCGAGCAGCGGGATCAGGGCGTCGAGCTTGGAGGAGGAGCCGGCGGGCGCGTCCTCGCCGCCGGCGACGAGGGACGGATCGATCGCCAGCTGCCGCAGCCGGGTCAGCGCGCTCAGCACCTCGATGCGGTTCCGGTCGAGGTCGTCGACCAGCCCGAGCACCCGCTGCCGCTCCCGCTGCAGCTGCCTCGCGTAGAGCTTGCGGTGCGCCGGCGCGAGCTCCACGTCGATCCGCTGCTCCTGCTTGCTCGGCAGGTCGGTCGCGACCTGGTCCTTCGTGCGCCGGAGGAGGAACGGTGCCGCCCGGCGGCGCAGCCGGTCGAGCAGCTCGGGCTGCCCGCCCTGCTCGATCGGCGTGCGGTAGTGCTCGGTGAACTGCTTCGGCGACCCGAGCAGACCGGGCGCGGTGATCGAGAACATCGCCCACAGCTCGCCGAGGTTGTTCTCCATCGGCGTGCCGGTGACGGCGAACTTCACCTGGGCGGGTAGCTGCTTCGCGCAGGCGAAGGCCTTGGACTGGTGGTTCTTCGCGTTCTGCGCCTCATCGAGCAGCAGCCCGCTCGGCGCCAGCGCTGCGTAGTCGTCGTACTCGAGCCGGAACAGGGCGTAGGAGGTGACGACGACGTCGGCGCCGCGGGCGAACTCGGCGAGCGGCACGCCGCGCCGCGCGACCGTCTGCGTGACCTCGGCGATGCGCAGCGCCGGCGTGAAGCGCGCGGCCTCGGCCGCCCAGTTCGACACGACCGAGGTCGGCGCGACGACCACGAACGGCCCGGCCTCCGGATCCTCCTGGCGCGCATCGAGGATCATCGCGAGGCTCTGCAGCGTCTTGCCCAGCCCCATGTCGTCCGCGAGCACGCCGCCGAGGCCCGCGCGCCGCAGCCGGGCGAGCCACGAGTAGCCCTCGAGCTGGTACGGCCGCAGCTCGGCCAGCAGGCCGTCGGGCAGCGGCGGCGCGGCGGTCGGCGCGGTCGCGGCGACCCGGAGCGCCTCGATCCACGCCCGCTCCTGCTCGTCGACGACGCCGAGCGCGAGCAGCTCCTCCCACCACGAGAACTGCAGCCGGCTGACCCGGAGGCCCGGCGCCCGGGGGTCGGTGAGCGCCCTGGCCTCCTCGAGCAGGTCGCGCAGGCGGACCAGCTCGGGCTGATCGAGCCGCACGAAGCCGCCGTCGTCGAGGAACAGGGTGTCCTCGTCGTGCGCGAGCGCCGTGATCAGCTCCGCCGTCGCCACCGTCCGCCCGCTCACGGTGACCGCCACGTCGAGGTCGAACCAGTCCGTGCCGGGCGCCAGGCCGACGCGGATCTCGGGTTCGCCGAGGTCCCGGAAGTCCGGGGTCGCCGATCGCATCCGCACGTCGACCGACTCCAGCGCCTCGAGCCGGGGCAGGAGGTCGGCCACCAGCGTCGTGACCTCGCGGCCGGTCACCGTGGACCGGTCGCGCGGCCGGCCGTCGTCCAGCAGCGCGGGCACCGCCGCCAGCACCTCCGCCGTCGACCGCGCGATCCGCTCCTCCGCCTCCGTGTTGCGCGGCCCCTCGTCGTCGACCCGCGCGGCCAGCGGCAGGCGGAGACCGGAGGCGTCGGAGCCGTACCGCCAGCCCAGCCGGACTGTGGCGGTCGGCGCTCGCAGATCGTCGGCGATGTCGACCTCGACCTCGAGAACGGGCGGTGCAGGAGGCGTCGGCGCGAACGACCGGTCGAGGGAGCGCCACCCCACCCGCGTCCCGATCCTCGGCAGCAGGGTCCGCTCGAAGCGCTCCCGATCCTCCGCAGGCACCCGGACGTCGCCCGCCGCCCGCACCGCTCCCCACTCCTGCGGCGCCGCGTGCCGCAGGCCGACGAGCGTCAGGATGCCGTCGGGGTCCCGCCCCGCGACGCCGACGGCCGGTGCGCCGATCGGCTTGATGTCGGTGAGGGGTGGGCCGTCCGGCAGGTCGAACCGCGCGGTGAGCCGGACGCCCCCCTTCTCCTCCACGAGGTCGACGACCGGGTCGGCCGGCAGCTCCCGGATGAGCACCGGCGCGTGGCCGCGGGCCGGCTCCACGAGGGGGATGCCCGCGTCCTGCACGGCGCGGAGCAGCACCCACGATGTCGGATCGACGTGGTCGATGCCGTGCCAGCCGGCGCTCGCGGAGAAGTCGTTGCGCAGCAGGAAGCCGGCGAGCGGCTGCATCGCGCGGCCGTGCGCCGGCGCGAAACCGGCCGTGACCCCGTACTGGAAGTCGCGCCAGCCCACCCCGGTCTGCACCCACGTGCCGCGCTTCCCGACGCGCATCGGCCGGATCCGCAGCACGGCGTGGTCGGGCGGGACCGTCGCGGGCTGCCACCGGACCGCGCGAGCGGGGCTCGTCTCGAACGCGAGGGCGAGCGGGATCGCCTCCGTGTGGGCGGTGCTCGGGAAGATGCGTCCGAGCGTCCGCTCCCACTCCGCGGCGGGCGGGAGCTGCCGCACACCCGTCGTCCCGCCCCAGGTGGCGGTGAGGTAGAGCGCCACCGTGTGCTTGCAGTCGACACCGACGAAGCAGTCGCACTCGCCCCCTGCGAAGACGGTGACGCCGGCGCGATCGTGATCCAGGTAGGCCGTGGTGGCGTACTCGGCGCCGGCGGACCCGGTGCACACCCCCTCCACCGTGCCGCCGGCGAGATCGAGCGCGGTGACCCGTGCGCGCTGCTGCACGGCGTAGGCCAGCCCGGCGCTCGCCGCGCGCGTGCCCGCCACGATGACGATCGACTGGTCGAGCTGCACCGCTCAAGCCTACGAACGCCTCCGACAGCCTGGCGGAACGAGCCTGATCCGCGCACGACGGCATACCCCATGGGGGTACCATGGGCGCATGCACGGGCAGGTCGGATACGTCGCGAACAAGGACGACCTCCTGAAGCGACTCCGGCGCGCGGAGGGCCAGGTGCGCGGCATCCAGCGCATGGTCGAGGACGACACCTACTGCATCGATGTGCTGACGCAGGTCTCCGCGGCCACGAAGGCGCTCGAGACCGTGGCGCTCGCGCTGCTCGACGACCATCTCGCCCACTGCGTCGCCGAGGCGAGCGCGGAGGGCGGCCCGGTCGCGGAGGAGAAGCTGCGCGAGGCGTCCGCCGCGATCGCGCGGCTCGTGCGATGACGATGAAGACCGATGGAGGGAACACCATGCACGCTTTGGACAAGCAGGATCTGGGACTGACGGCCAAGAGTGCACCGAGCAGCGCGTCGGCGACGAGCGGCTGCGGGTGCGGTGGTGGCGGCGCGTGCGCGTGCGGCGGCCACGGAGCGCACCACGCGCACGGCGACCAGCACGCGCACGGCGACCACCACGCGGCGGCCGGCACGAGCCAGCGCTTCGAGGTCGCCGGCATGACGTGCGAGCACTGCGTCGCGAGCATCACGGAGGAGCTCTCCGCACTCGACGGCGTCGAGGCCGTGTCCGTGGACTTGAAGCCCGGTGCCGCGTCGACGGTCGTCGTCGACGCCTCCCGCGCGCTCAGCGGCGCCGAGATCCGGGCCGCCGTCGAGGATGCGGGCTACACGCTGGCCCACTGATGCCGGCCACCACCGAGGTCCGCCTCGACATCACGGGGATGACTTGCGCCGCCTGCGCGACGCGGGTCGAGCGGCGGCTGGGGAAGGTGCCGGGCGCGACCGCGACCGTCAACTTCGCGACCGAGACCGCCGTCGTCCGCGGTGCGGTGCGCCTGCCGGACCTCGTCGCGGCCGTCGAGTCCGCCGGCTACGGCGCGCGTCCCGCCGGCTCCGGGCCCGAGGTGCGCGACGGCCGGCGCCTCCGCCCGCGCCTGGTCGTCGCGATCGTGCTCGCGGCCCCGGTGGTCCTGCTGTCGATGCTCGCACCGGGGCTGCAGTGGCTCACGGCCGCGCTCGCGCTGCCGGTCGTCACGTGGTGCGCGTGGCCGTTCCACCGGTCCGCGCTGCGGAACCTGCGGCACGGCACGACGACGATGGACACGCTCGTGAGCCTCGGCGTGCTCGCGGCCACGGTGTGGTCCGCGGTCGCGCTCGTCCGCGGTGCGGGCGGGACCTACCTCGAGGTCGGCGTCGTCGTCACCGTGTTCGTGCTCGCGGGCCGCGTCGCGGAGGCGGCCGCCCGACGCCGGGCGGGCGCCGCGCTCCGGGCGCTGATCGCCCTCGGTGCGAAGGACGCGCTGCGCATTGTCGGCGAGGTGGAGGAGCGGGTGCCGGTCGCGTCCCTCGCGGTCGGCGACCGCATCGTGGTCCGTCCGGGCGACACCGTGCCGAGCGACGGCCAGGTGCTCGACGGCAGATCCGCGCTCGACGCCTCCCTCCTCACCGGCGAGTCGGTACCCGTGGAGGTGGGCCCCGGCGACCGGGTCACCGGCGGCACGCTCGCGGTCGGCGGCGGGCGCCTGGTGGTCCGGCTCGACCGCGTCGGCGCGGACACCGAGCTCGCCCGCATCGGCCGGCTCGTCGCCCGGGCGCAGGACGGCAAGGCCGCCGTGCAGCGGCTCGCGGATCGCGTCTCGGCCGTGTTCGTGCCGGTGGTGCTCGTTCTCGCGGTCGTCGCGCTCGTCGGGTGGCTGCTCGCCGGCGACGTCGACCGCGGCATCGCCGCGGCCGTGACGACGCTGATCATCGCCTGCCCGTGCGCGCTCGGACTCGCGACCCCGACCGCGCTGCTCGTCGGTTCCGGCCGCGGCGCGCAGCTCGGCGTGCTGATCCGCGGCCCCGAGGTGCTCGAGCGCACGCGCCGCATCGACACCGTGGTGCTCGACAAGACGGGCACGCTGACCACCGGCCGGATGGCCGTGCAGCGCGTCGTGGCCCTCGGCGGCGCGGAGGCGCGCGAGGTGCAGCGCCTCGCCGCGGCGGCGGAGCACGACTCCGAGCACCCGGTCGGCCGGGCGCTCGCGGGCGGCGCCCGCATCGCCTCCGGGTTCACGGCGGTCGCCGGTGGCGGCGTGCGCGCGGAAGTCGACGGCGCGCACGTGCAGGTCGGCCGCATCGGCTGGCTCGCGGATGACGGCGTCGACGTGGCGGCGGCGCAGGCGGCGGTCCGGACCGCGGAGTCGCGCGGCGGGACCGCGGTCGTCGTCGCGCGCGACGGTCTAGCGATCGGCGTGCTCGAGGTCGCGGACTCCCTCCGCGCCGGGTCCCGGGCGGCGGTCGAGCGCCTCCGCGCCCTCGGCCTCGAACCGGTGCTGCTGACCGGCGACAACGCGGGGGCCGCGACCGTGATCGCCGCGGCCACCGGCATCGAGCGGGTGTTCGCCGGCGAGACCCCGGAGGGGAAGCTCGCGCGCATCCGTGCGCTGCAGGCCGCGGGGCACGTCGTCGCGATGGTCGGCGACGGGGTCAACGACGCGGCGGCGCTCGCGGCGGCCGATCTCGGGATCGCGATGGGCGGCGGCACCGACGTCGCCGGGGCGGCCGCCGACCTGGTGCTGATCCGCGACGATCCCGCGCTGGTGGCGACCGCGGTGCGGCTGTCCCGGGCGACGCTCAGGATCATCCGCGGGAACCTGTTCTGGGCGTTCGCGTACAACGCGGCCGCCCTGCCGGTCGCGATGCTGGGCCTGCTGAACCCGATCATCGCCGGAGGGGCCATGGCCGCGTCGTCCGTACTCGTCGTCGGCAACAGCCTCCGGCTGGCGCGCTTCCGGGCGTGAGCGGCGTGCACCGGTGGGGCTGATCGCGTCCCTGGCGCTGCTGCGGGTCCACGTGCTCGTGGTCGAGCTGCCCGGCCGGCCGCTCCTCCGCCTCCACGCCGAAGCCGCGGTGCGGGCGCGCGGCTGGGTGCTCAGCACCGATCCGGAGGACACCGATCTGGTGCTCGTCTGCGGCACGCCGCGGCCGGAGGTGGTGGAGGCGGTCGACGGGATCTGGGCGCGAGTGCCGGGGCCGCGGGTGCGACGGACCGTCCGCGCGGCCGACGAGCTTCCGGCGGCGCTCGACGGCGCGGCGCGGGTGCTGGCCGACGCGGTGCTGCAGCGTCGTGCCGCTGCGGAGGCGCCCGCCGCGCGGCCCGCGCCTCCAGCCTCCCGGCTCGGGCCGCTGCGGCCGGACTGGCCGGCCGGCCTCGTCGTCGAGGTCGCGACCGATCGGCACGGCCTGGTGACGGCGGCGGGGGTCCGCCGCATCGCCGCCGAGCCGGAGGAGGACGCGGACGTCTTCCTCCTCACCGTCGCGGACGCCGCGCGCCTGCTGCGCCTCGCGGGCTGGGCGGCCCTCGCCCTCCGGCTCGACCGCGTGGTCGACCTGACGCTCGCGGGCCGGTCGCGCGACCGCCTCCGCCCGCGCCTGCGCGGGGTCGCCCGCTCGGTCCGGCGCTCCGTGACGCTGCGGTGGGTGCTGGCGCGGGAGGTTCCGACGATCGACGTCCGGGGCAGGGTGCTCGCGCTGCTCGAGGCGGCGATCGCCGGGGAGGCGCTGCCGCCGCCGAGGCGCGTGCTGCTCGGGCAGCCCGCGGTGTCCCTCCCGTACCTGATCGCGGCCACGGAACCGGTGACGCGTGGTTGATGCGGTGGCGGTGGCGGTGCTGCTGGTGCTGGCAGCCGGCGTCGTCGCGCTGCGGGCCGTGCTCGACGGTGCCCGGGTCGGCGTGCCCGCGTCGATCGCGGTGCTGGCACCGGTGACCGAGGCCGCGCGCCTGCTGCGGACCCGGGCACGCGTCCTCCCGGTGGTCGGCGGCGCGGGGCTGCTGGCCGCGACGGTGCTGCGCGTCGTCGCGCTCGACCTCCCGAACGCCGTCCTCGGGTTCGTGGCGGCCGACCTGCTGTGGTGGATCGCGGGCGCGCTGCTCCTCGGCCGGACCGGCCTCCTGCGGTACACCGGTCGAGCCGTCGCGGTCGAGGTGCCGCTGCTGCTGGCGCTCGCGGTGCCGAGCGTCGCGGCGTCCTCGGATCCGTCGCCCGGCGTGGAGGCGCCGGTCGCCGCGCTCCTGACGGCCGCCGGCGGTGTGCTCCTGCCATGGGCCGTCGCTCCGCGCGACGTCGGCTCGGGGGCGGGCAGGCTGCTCGTCGGAGCCGGCCTCGCCGCCCAGCCGGTGTCGGCCGCCGCGGTCGCGGCAGCGCTGTTCCTCCCCGCGGGTCCGGCCTGGCTCAGCGGAGGAACCGTGGCGCTGACCCTGCTGCTGGTCCTCGTCGCCCGCCGCTTCCCGACGCTGCGCCCACCGCTGGTCGCCCGGCTGTCGCTGCGGGTGCTCCTGCCGCTCGCCGCGGTGCAGCTGGTGATCGTGGTGGCGCTCGCCCTCCTCGCGCGGCTTCCGTTTTGAAGGAGTTTCTGCCGCGCAGCCGCAGAACCTCCTTCAAAGCGGAACCCGTACCGTTCGGGCATGTCGACCTCTGAGTACCTCGCCGGCCTGTTCTCGCTGGAGGGGCGGACCGCGGTCGTCACCGGCGGCAGCTCCGGGATCGGTCGCGCGATCGCCGCGGCGCTCGCGGGCGCCGGGGCTTGGACCGTGCTCGTCGCACGGGATCCGGCGCGGCTGGCGGCGACCGCGGAGGCGCTGAGCGGCGAGGTCGCCGTGGTTCCGGCCGACCTCGGCACGCGTGACGCGGTCCGGGCGGCAGCGGAGGCGATCGTCGCGGCGGCTGGCGAGCCCGACATCGTGGTCAGCGCCGCCGGCGTGAACCTCCGGCCGCCGATGGCCGACATCGACGAAGCGGTTTGGGACGCGACGATGCGCCTCAACCTCGACGCGCCCTTCCTGCTCGGGCAGCGCTTCGGGCCCGGGATGGCGGCGCGCGGCTACGGCCGCCTGATCGCGATCAGCTCGCAGCAGGCGCACCGCGCGTTGTTCGACAGCGGCGCCTACGGCGTCTCGAAGGCGGCGCTGGAGGGGCTCGCGCGCTCGCAGGCGGAGGCGTGGTCCGCCTCCGGCGTCACCAGCAACGTGCTCGTTCCCGGGTTCGTGCTGACCCCGCTGAACGCGCGGCTGCAGGAGGACCCGGAGCGCGTCGCGGCCCTCGCCGCCCGGACGATGGTCGGCCGCAACGGCGTCCCGGACGACTTCGCGACGGCCGCCCTGTTCCTGGCGAGCCCCGCCTCCGCCTACGTCACCGGCCAGAGCATCGCGGTGGACGGCGGCTTCTCGGTCCACTGACCTTTCGTCGTTCAGGAAAAACGGTCGCCGCGTGACCATTTTTCCTGAACGACGAAGTAAGGATCGGCGGCCGTCGGACAACATGCAGAGTGTGGGACCGACCGAAGAGGTGAGCGACACCGCTGTCGCGCACGCCTTCGCGGAGTTCTACCGTCGCCACTACGGCGCCGTGCTCGCGTACGCCGTGCGCCGCATCGACGACCGGGAGACGGCGCGGGAGATCGCGGTCGACGTCTTCCGCATCGCGTGGGCCACGTACGGCGACGGCTCGGAGCCGACGCGCGCGTGGCTCCTCCGGGTCGCCAGGAACCGGGTCGGCGATGCGTACCGGCGCCGGGACCGCGATCGGCGGCTCCAGTCGGCGCTGGAGGGGGAGGCGCTGCTCGGCGGTCGCGCCGCGCCCGACGAGCGGGTCGCGGTGGTGCTCGAGGGGCTGACCGACGCAGCCAGGGAGGTCCTGATGCTCACGTACTGGGATGGGTTGTCCGCCGTGGAGGCAGGCAGAGTGCTCGGATGCAGCACCGCGGCGGTATGGGTCCGCCTGCATCGGGCGCGCGCCGCGTTCGCCACCGCCTGGGCGGAGGGATCATGATCGCGCCCATCGATCGACTGCGTTCCGCGGACCCGGCTGCCGGTCTGGGCTCGCAGCCGGACGAGCGCGCGGCGGCGGACCTGCGCCTCCTGCTCGCCGAGCCGCACCGGACCGCCGAGCCGGTTCGGAGGCCGGAGCGCCGTCGCCTCGCGCCGATCCTCGTCACGGGCGTGGTCGCGGTCGTCGTGATCGCGGTGACCCTCGCCGTCTTCGGAGCCGTGCGTCCCCGGACGAACGTCGCGGCGCCCA
>NZ_CAXTHO010000090.1:0-12229 GCF_964244015.1 uncultured Amnibacterium sp.
CCGCCGACTCCGCTCTGCTCGGCTGGTGGGGGTGCCTGTCCTACGAGTTCGGGGTCCGCGCTGCGGGGCTGCCGGTCGCTGACGACGACGCGCCGCTCGCATCGTTCGCGTTCGTGGACCGCGGGCTGACCTTCGCCACGGGCGAGGTCACGCTGATCGTGCTCGAGGGAGCGCCCGGCGCAGCGGGGTGGCTCGACCGGATGGAGGCGCGCGTCGCCGCGCTGCCGTCGACCCCGCCGGCCCCGCCTCCGGATGCCGGGGCGCGATGGCGATGGCGGCACGACCGGGCTGCGTACCTCGAACTGATCGCCGCGTGCCAGGCCGCGATCCGGCGCGGGGACGCCTACCAGCTGTGCCTCACGAACACGATCACCGTCGGTGTCGACTCGCCTCCGGATCCCGTCGACGTGTACCGCCGCCTGCGCGAGCTGACCCCGACGGCGCACAGCGGCGTGCTGCGCGTGGGCGACCGGTGGCTGCTGAGCGCGTCGCCGGAGCAGTTCCTGCACATCGACCGCGGCGGCACAGCCCGCACCCGGCCGATGAAGGGGACCCGTCCGCGGTCCGCCGATGCGGCGGCCGACCGGGCGCTGGCCGCGGACCTGCTCGCCAGCGAGAAGGAGCGCGCCGAGAACCTGATGATCGTCGACCTGATGCGCAACGACCTGTCGCGCGTCTCGCGGGTCGGCAGCGTCGCGGTCACCGAGCTGTTCGGCGTGGAGGCGTTCGGCTTCTCCCACCAGCTCGTCAGCACGGTCGAGTCCGTGCTCGACGCCGATCCGGTCGAGGCGGTGCTCGCGCTGTTCCCCGCCGGCTCCATGACGGGCGCGCCGAAGCACGCGGCGATGCGGATCCTCGGAACGCTGGAGGCGGGTCCGCGCGGCGTGTACTCGGGGGTGTGGGGTCGGCTGTCCGTCGACGGCAGCGTCGACCTGGCCGTCGTGATCAGGAGCATCGTGATGGAGGGGGACCGCGTGCGGATCGGCAGCGGCGGCGGCATCACGGCGCAGTCCGACCCGGCGGCGGAGTGGGACGAGGTCGTCCTCAAGGCCCGCTCCATGCTGCTGGCGGTCGGCGCGGATCCGGAGGGGTGATCCCTTCGAGAGCCTCAGGACATCGCTCGAGGCTCGCTGCGCGGTTCCTGAGGTCCTCGAAGGGCGCACCTCGATCAGCGGGGGCGGTCGCAGCCAGGTGTCGGACTGTGACGGCGCGACGGTGCGGGCGTCGGAGGGGCGCCGTACCGTTCCTCCCATGGCCGGTCCGCTCGATCTCGTGCAGCTGCGCACGCTGATCGCGATCGCGGACTGCGGCGGGTTCGGGCGCGCGGCGACCGCGCTGCACCTCAGCCAGCCGACCGTCAGCCAGCACGTCCGGTCGCTCGAGAAGCGCCTCGGCAGCCCCGTCGTCGAGAAGGACGGCCGCCGCGCTCGCCTCACCCCGACCGGGGAGCGGCTGCTCGCGGAGGCGCGGCGCATCCTCGCCGTCCACGACGACGCGCTGGACCGCCTCGAGGCCCCCGACGAGCGGCCGCTCGTGATCGGCTCCACCGAGACCACCGCGCACCAGGTGCTGCCCGAGCTGCTCGGCACCATCCGGGAGGCGTTCCCCGGCCGCCGCGTGCAGTTCCGCATCGACCGCTCCACTCGTATGCAGGAGGGTGTCGCCCGCGGCGAGATCGACGTCGCCGTGCTCCTCGGCATCGGCGAGGGTCTCGCCGGCACCGAGCTCGGCGTGCTGCCCCTGCACTGGTGGGCCCGCAGCGCGCAGGCGCCCGCCGGTCCGGTGCCCGTGGTCGCGTACGTCGAGCCGTGCGGCATGCGCGGCCGTGCGCTCGAGCGCCTCAGCGAGGCCGGTCGCATCGCCGAGGTCGTCGCGGAGTCGCCGACGTTGGAGGGGGTGCTCGCGGCCGCCCGCGCGGGGCTCGGGATCGCGGTGCTGCCCTCCGGCGACGACGCACCCGCCGGTCTCGTGCGCGTCCGGGGTCTGCCGGATCTCGGTACCGCGAGTGTCCGCCTCATCGGCCGACGCGGCGTCGACCCCGCCGTCGAGGCGACCGTCGCCGAGGTCGCGACCGCGTTCTTCGCAGGCGCCCCTGCCCGACCCGATCACCGACTCGAGCGAACGATCGCGGTGGCCGATCGGTTCCCATCACGCATCGCACTTGGACGCGCGACGAAGCCGGCCGTAGCGTGGTCCGCATGACGTCCATCGCCGCTGTGCCCGTGCGCTCCGCACGGATGCCGTCGATGCGACGGATGACGGCACGGCGGATGATGGCCGGGCGAATGATGACGGACGGGCGCTGTTCGATGCGCGCCTGTCCCGCCTCCCGCTGAGCCGCACCAGCGCTCCGCCGCCCCGCCACTGATCCGGCCCCAGCCGCCGATCGGGGCAGGCGGTCGCCGTTTCGTGCCGTCCACCTCCGTCGCCGCATCCGGCGGCGGTCCTCCCGTGCGCCGCCGTGCGCCAGAAAGGCCTCCGGCATGCCCATCTTGATCTCGCCCGACGAGCTCGCCGCGCTGCAGCACGTCCGCATCCTCGACGTCCGCTGGCGCCTCGACCGCCCGGACGGCCGGCCCGAGTACCTCGAGGGGCACCTGCCCGGCGCCGTCTACGTCGACCTCGACACCGAGCTCGCGGCGCACGGGCGGCCGGAGGACGGCAGGCACCCGCTGCCCGCGGTGGAGGCGCTGCAGGCGTCCGCGCGCCGCTGGGGACTGCGCGCCGGCGACACGGTCGTGGTCTACGACGACCTGAAGAACCTGTCGGCCGCCCGTGCCTGGTGGCTCCTGCGCTACGCCGGCGTCGCCGACGTGCGGCTGCTCGACGGTTCGCTGCGGGCGTGGACCGCCGCGGGCCTGCCGCTCGAGACCGGCGACGTGCAGCCGGAGCCGGGCGACATCGATCTCACCTACGGCGCACTTCCCACGATCGACATCGACGGCGCCGCCGCGTTCCCGGAGGGAGGCGTCCTCCTCGACGCCCGCGCCGGCGAGCGCTACCGCGGGGAGGCCGAGCCCGTCGACCCCCGGGCCGGCCACATCCCCGGCGCCCGGAACGCGCCGACCACCGGGAACGTCGGCCCCGACGGCCGCTTCCTCGACCCCGCCGCGCTCCGCGCCCGGTTCGCCGAGGTCGGCGTCGTCGACGGGGTGCCCGTCGCCGCCTACTGCGGCTCCGGCGTCACCGCCGCGCACGAGGCCGTCGCCCTCACGCTCGCCGGCTTCGCACCGGCGCTCTACCCCGGCTCGTGGAGCCAGTGGTCCAACCAGCCCCGTCCCGTCGCCACCGGCGACGCCCATCTCGAGAGCGAGCAGTCCGCATGACCGTCGAATTCATCTCCGCCATCAACGTCAACCAGGCCAACGAGCTGAACGGCCGCACCGGCGCCGCGATCGACCTGCCGTGGCTCAAGCGCTACGCGCGCACGCTCGACGACTACGGCTTCGACTACTCCCTCGTGCCCTACGGCTCGAGCTTCCACGACCCGTTCACCATCGCCGCCGCGTTCACGCAGGTGACCGAGCGCCTCCGCCCGATCGTCGCGCTGCGCCCGAACACGATCTACCCCACTGTCGCCGCCAAGGCGCTCGCCACCCTCGACCAGCTGTCGGAGGGGCGCGCGACCGTGCACTTCATCGCCGGCGGCGACGACCACGAGCAGGCGCGGGAGGGCGACCGGCTCGGCAAGCAGCAGCGCTACGCGCGGCAGGAGGAGTACATCCGCATCCTCCGCGACGTGTGGACGCGGCGGGAGCCGTTCGACCACGCGGGCGAGTTCTACGCGTTCGAGGACTTCGTGTCGCACGTCGTCCCGGTGAACGGGACCATCCCGATCTCGGTCGGCGGCTCCTCCGACGACGCCTACCGCCAGGGCGGCGCGCTCGCCGACATCTTCGGGCTGTGGGGTGAGCCGCTCGCCGACACGCAGGAGCAGATCGACCGCATCGATGCCGCCGCTCGTGCCGTCCACCGGGTCGACCGCCCGCGCATCTGGGTCACGTTCCGGCCGATCATCGCCCCGACCGAGGCGCTCGCGTGGGAGAAGGCGGAGCGGATCCTCGGCGTGCTGCAGGACCGCGCGTCGAAGGGGAACCTGTGGCGCGCCAAGCGTCCGGACGGGCGCCCGGCGAACGTCGGGTCGCAGCGACTGCTCGACATCGCCGCGCGCCAGGACGTGCACGACCGCGCCCTGTGGACGCCGACCGCGACCGCGACGAACGCCGGCGGCGCCTCCACGGCCCTCGTCGGGACGCCGGAGACCGTCGCCGCCGCGATCCTCGACTACGTCGACCTCGGCGCCGAGTTGATCTCGATCCGCGGGTACGACAACTTCAACGACGCGGTCGACTACGGCCGCTACCTGCTCCCGCTCGTCCGGGAGGAGCTGGCGCACCGCGAGCGCACCGGCGAGCGCGGCACGCTGCAGACCGAGCACCCCGGCGCCCTCACCGAGGACCTCGCGCCCGGCCTCCTCGTCAGGGCCGCGTCATGAGCGCCGTCGCCGAAAGCCCGGTGCGGATCGCCGCGCCCGACCTCTCGGACGAGGCGCTCGCCAGCGTCCGGGACGCGCTCGCCGTGCACGCACCCGAGGCCGACCGGACCGGGGACTTCCCGTGGGCGGGCATCGGGATCGTGCACCGCGCCGGCCTGCTCGGCCTCGGCATCGGCGCGCGCTACGGCGGCCCGGGCCTCACCGCGACCGATGCGGTGCGCGTGTTCCGGGCGCTCGGCGCCGGCGATCCCGCGGTCGCGCTGATCACCGCGATGACGGTGCTGCAGCACGACCTGCAGGCACGCGCGCCGTGGTGGCCGGAGGAGGTCTACCGCCGGCTCGTCGCCGACTCGGCCGAGCGGCCGCAGCTGCTGAACGCGATCCGCGCCGAGCCGGAGTGGGGTGCTCCCGCCCGCGGCGGGCTGCCCGCCACGACGATCCGGCGCACCGCGGACGGCTGGGTGCTGAACGGCCGCAAGGGCTTCGCGACCGGGTCCGAGGGGCTCGCTTACCACCTGGTCTGGGCGGCGACGGAGGACGCCGAGCCGCTCGTCGCCCACGCGATCGTGCCGGCCGACACGGCCGGCGTCCGCATCGAGAAGACGTGGGACCACCTCGGGCAGCGGGCCACCAGCACGCACGACGTGGTCTACACCGACGTGCGGCTGCCTGTCGAGGCGTTCGACGGTCGACCGGCGACCGAGCAGGGCGCCTTCCCGTTCGTCGGCGGCCTCGCGGTACCGGCGCTCTACGTCGGCGTCGCCGATGCGGCGGCAGGCTGGTTCGTGCGGTTCGCGAACGAGCGGGTGCCCACCTCGCTCGGCCGGCCGATCGCCACGACGCCGAACATCCGCGCCGCCGCGGGGGAGATCGCCGCGCAGCTCGCGATCGCCGACGCCGTGCTGTCGAACGCCGCGGCCGCCGTCGACCGCGGTGATCCGGCGGCCGGAGCGCTGCTCGCGCCCGTGAAGCTGCTCGGCACCCGCGCCGCGATCACCGCGGTGCAGACCGCCGTCGCGGCGCTCGGCAACGCGGCGCTCACGCGCCGCCACCCGCTCGAGCGGCACCTCCGCGACGTGCTCGCCTCCCGCGTGCACCCGCCGCAGGAGGACGCCGCGCTCGCCGCGCTCGGCGTCCGCCTGCTGGCTGTCTGATCCCGCCCACCCGCCCTGACCCTCCCTTCCACCACACAGCACCGAAGGAATCCGCCATGACCCTCCCTCTGCGCCGCCGACGATCCGTGCGGATCGCCGCGATCGCCGTGCTCGCCGCCGCCACGACCGTGCTCAGCGCCTGCTCCGCCGGCGGCGGCACGACCACCGCCGCCGACACCGGCACGCCCGTGAAGGGCGGCACCCTCAAGCTCGCGTTCTGGCCCGACAACCCGAACCTGACCTCGATCGACCCGTTCCAGATCTACTGGATCGAGACCCGCACGGTGCTGCGGAACGTCGTCGACTCGCTGACCGACCAGGACCCGAAGACGGGTGAGCTCGTGCCGTGGCTCGCCACCGATTGGAAGGCCGAGGACAGCAACACGAAATTCACGTTCGACCTGAAGCAGGGCGTGACGTTCAGCGACGGCACCCCGTTCACGGCGGACAGCGTGAAGCTGGCGTTCGACAGCGACGCCGCCGAGGCGAAGGCGATCCCCGGCGTGTTCGGGGCGTCGTACATCTCGGGCTATGAGGGCACGAAGGTCGTCGACGACGACACCGTCGAGGTGACCTTCGCGAAGCCGAACGCGGCGTTCCTCCAGGCGACGAGCACCACGACCCTCGGCATCCTCGCCGCGAGCTCCTACGCGAAGACCGCGGAGCAGCGCAGCGCCGGCGAGATCATCGGCAGCGGCCCCTTCACGCTGGACTCCTACGCCCCGACGAAGGGCATCGAGCTCTCCCGCCGGACCGGGTACGACTGGGCCTCGAAACTGAACGCGCACCAGGGCGACGCCTACCTGAAGCACGTCTCCGTCAGCTACGTCGCGGAGGACAGCGTCCGTCTCGGTCAGCTCACGAGCGGTGCGATCGACGTCGACTGGCCGCGCAACCCGTTCTCGGCCCCGAACCAGCAGGTGCTGACCGCCTCCGGCGACACGCTCGAGCAGCGGTCGCTCCCGGGTCCGTCGTACACGCTGTACCCGAACGTGTCGGCCGGCCACGTGCTCGCCGACCAGGTCGTGCGGCAGGCGCTGCAGAAGGCGATCGACCGGGCCTCGTACGCGAAGACGATCTTCGGGGCGAAGTACCCGATCGTCACGAGCCTGTTCGACACGACGACGCCCTTCTACTCCGACCGGTCCGGCGCCCTCGGCTTCGACCTGGCCGGTGCCACGGCGCTGCTCGACGGCGACGGCTGGAAGGTCGGCTCCGACGGCTACCGCCACAAGGGCGGGAAGACGCTGACGATCGACTACCCGACCAACGCGACGTTCCCCGGCGACCAGCTGCTGCAGGACCAGCTGAAGCAGGCAGGGATCAAGCTCGACATCCGGGTCGAGACCGCAGCGCAGTGGGCCGCGGACCGCGCCGCCGGGAAGTACGACCTCGGCGTCTCCTACCTCACCCGCGCCGATCCCTCCGTGGCGCAGTCGATCCTCGACACCCGCTACGCCACCGCCGCTGTGTTCGCGCAGAACGCCGCATCGGCCGAACAGCAGCAGAAGATCCAGTCGCTGTTCGACCAGGGTCGTGCCGCGGAGTCTAACGACGCCCGCGACACCGCCTACACCGCGCTGCAGCAGTACCTGATCGACGACCAGTCGCTCGCGTTCCCGCTGTTCGAGCGCGTGCAGCACGTGGGCGTCTCGTCGAAGGTGCACGGGTTCCGGTTCACGTCCGAGGCGTTCGGCTCGTTCTCCGACATCTGGCTGGCGAGCTGACCGTGGGCCGCACCCTGCTCGGCAGAGCCCCGCTCATCAGATACGTGCTCGGACGCATCGCCCAGGCGGTCGTCGTCCTGTGGGCCGCCTACACGGTGAGCTTCGCGGTGCTCTACCTGCTGCCCGGCGACCCGCTGTCGATCATGCTGGCGGCCAACAACACCGACATCGGCTCGCTGTCGGCGGCGGAGCTGCTCGCGGCCCGGCACCGGTACGGGCTCGACCAGCCGGTGCTCGTGCAGTACGGGAACCTGCTGCTGTCAGCGCTGCACGGCGACTTCGGCACCTCGTCGTCGCTCGGCGGGTCCGTGGTGTCGGCCATCGCGATCCGGCTGCCCGGGACCCTGGCGCTCGCCTCGGTCGCCGTGCTGCTGGGGGCGGCAGGCGGATACGCGATCGCCTACCTGGGTGCCTGGATCCGGTGGCGCCCGGCGAAGCTGCTCGTCGAGCGGCTGCCGGCCGTCGGGATGAGCGCACCCGGGTTCTGGGTCGCGCTGCTGCTCATCCAGCTGTTCGCGTTCCAGCTGCACTGGTTCCCCTCCACGGGGTCGGAGGGGATCGGCAGCGTCGTGCTGCCGGCGGTGACGCTGGCGATCCCGGCGGCCGCCGTCATCGCGCAGGTGCTCGGTCGCGGCCTCGACCACGAGTGGTCGCAGCCGTACGTGCAGACGGCGCTCGCGAAGGGGCTGTCCGTCTCCTCCGTGCAGCTGCGGCACGCGTTGCGGAACGCGGCGCTCCCGGCGATCACGATCCTCGGGCTCGTCATCGGCAACACCGTGACCAACGCGGTCGTCGTCGAGACCGTGTTCTCCCGGCAGGGCGTCGGGCAGCTGGCGCAGCAGGCGGTGCTCGCGCAGGACATCCCCGTCGTCCAGGCGATCGTCGTGCTGGCGGCCGCGCTGTTCGTGACCGTGAACCTCCTCGTCGACCTCGTCTACCCGCTGCTCGATCCGCGGGTGGTGCAGCACCGCCGCGCGGCCGGGAAGGTGGCGATCGCATGACGCAGGTCGTCGCGCGGCCCGTGGAGCGGGAGGCGACCCTCATCGACCCCGTCGCCGCGCCCGTGCTCCGCCGGCCGCTGCCCCTCCGCCTCCTGCTCGCGGTGGTCCGCCACCCGGCGAACACGCTCGCGGTGCTGATCGTGGCGTTCGCGATCGCCAGCGCGTTCGTGCCGTGGCTGTTCGCGTCGCAGAGCTCGACGGCGACGGATCCGGACGCGGTGCTGCAGTCGCCGACGGCCGCGCACTGGTTCGGCACCGACGAGCTCGGCCGCGACCTGTGGGCGCGGGTCGTGAGCGGCTCGGCCCTCACGATCCACGCGACCCTGATCGCGATCGGCATCGCGCTCGTCGTCGGGCTCGCGCTCGGGGTGCTGTCGGGCTTCGTCGGCGGGGTCGTCGATGCCGTCCTCATGCGCGCCGTCGACGTGCTGCTCGCGATCCCCGGCCTGCTGCTCGCCCTCGCGATCGTGACCGCCCTCGGCTTCGGCACCGTGCCGGTCGCTGTCGCGGTCGGGATCGGCATCGTGCCCGGCTTCGCCAGGACCACCCGCGCGGAGGTGCTCCGCGTCAAGACGCTGCCCTACGTCGAGGCGGCCCGCGTCGGCGGCGCCCGCTGGGGGAGCATCGTCCTCCGGCACGTGCTGCCGAATTCGTGGGGCCCGGTGCTCGTGCTCGCGGTGCTCGACTTCGGTGCGGCGATCCTCGCGATCGCGAGCCTCTCGTTCCTCGGCTTCGGTGCGCAGCCGCCCGCCGCCGAGTGGGGCTCGCTGATCGCCGACGGCCGCGCCTACCTGATCACCGCGCCGTGGGTCTCCCTGCTGCCCGGCCTGCTGGTGGCGCTCGTCGTCTTCAGCCTCAACCACCTCGCCCGCGTCCTGGAGGCGCGTCACCGATGACCGAACCGATCCTCTCCGTCAGCGGGCTCCACGTCACGTACGGAACGAACCCAGCCCGCGACCACCCCGCTCTCGGCGGCGTCGACCTCGAGGTCCGCGCGGGGGAGCGGGTCGCGGTGGTCGGGGAGTCCGGCTCCGGGAAGTCGACGCTCGCGCTCGCGGCGCTCGGCCTGCTGCCGCGGAACGGACGGGTCGAGCGCGGCACGATCCGGCTCGGCGGCACCGACATCACCCACGCACCCGACCGTGTGCTGCGGGGCTTGCGCGGTCGCGTCGCCGGCTTCGTGCCCCAGGACCCGGCCGTCTCGCTGAACCCGACCCTCCGGATCGGCCCGCAGGTCGCGGAGGCGGTGCGGCGCCGCGGCGTCCGCGAGCGGCACCTCGTCGAGGCCGGGGTCGTCGCCGCGCTCGAGGCCGCCGGGCTCGACCGGCCCGAGCTGCGCAGCCGCCAGTACCCGCACGAGCTCTCGGGCGGGATGCGGCAGCGGGTCCTGATCGCGATCGCCCTCGCGGGGCAGCCGCAGCTGCTGATCGCGGACGAGCCGACCAGCGCGCTCGACGTCACGGTGCAGCGGCGGATCCTCGACCATCTCGAGGAGATCGCGGCCGACCGCGGCATCGCACTGGTGCTCATCACGCACGACCTCGGTGTCGCCACCGACAGGGCCGAGCGGCTCGTGGTGCTCCGCCACGGCCGGGTCGTCGAGCACGGTGCGACGGCGGCAGTCGTGCAGCATGCGACCGAGCCGTACACGCGGGCGCTGCTGGGCGCCGCGCCGCGCACGGACGTCGTGCCGCCTGTCCTCGATCCCGTCGCGCGCACCGTGCTGCGGCTCACCGGGGTGAGCAAGTCGTTCCGGCTGCCCGGAGCACCGCCCCTGCAGGCGGTCGACGGCGTCGACCTCACGGTCCGCGCCGGCAGCACGACTGCACTCGTCGGCGAGTCCGGATCCGGCAAGTCGACGACGCTGCGCATCGCGCTCGGCCTCGAGCGGGCGAGCGCCGGCACGGTCGAGATCGACGGGCGCGATGTCACGACCGCCTCCATCGGCGCGTGGCGCCCCCTCCGGCGCCGCATCCAGCTCGTGCAGCAGAACCCCTACGGGTCGCTCGACCCGCGGTTCCGCATCGCGGACACGATCACCGAGCCGTTGCGATCGTTCCGCGTCGGCTCCCGCGCCTCGCGGCGGCGCCGGGCGGAGGCGCTGCTCGACCTCGTCGCGCTGCCGCGCACGGTCCTCGCGCGCCGGCCGGCCGAGCTCTCCGGCGGGCAGCGGCAGCGGGTCGCGATCGCCAGGGCCCTCGCGCTGGAACCCGAGGTGGTGCTGCTCGACGAGCCGGTCTCCGCGCTCGACGTGTCGGTGCAGGAGCAGGTGCTGCAGCTGCTGGAGCAGCTGCAGCGCGACCTCGGGGTCGCCTACCTGATCGTCTCGCACGACCTCGGCGTCGTCGGCCGCATCGCGCACGAGGTGGTGGTGCTGCGACGCGGCCGCGTCGTCGAGGCGGGGCCGACCGCGCGGGTGTTCCGGGAGCCGCAGGACGCCTACACCGCCGAGCTGCTCGCCGCGGTCCCCGGGCGCCGCCTGCTGCAGGGGGCGCAGCGATGAGCCGCTCCGTCGTGATCGGCGCGGGCGCGATCGGCGCGCTGCTGGCGGCTCAGCTCGAGCTGGCAGGGCGGGAGACGGTGCTCGTCGCGCGGGGTGAGGCGCTCGCCGCGATCCGCGATCGCGGTGTCGTCGTGGCCAGGCCCTCCCGCACCGAGACCGTGCCGGTCACCGTCGCGGGCGGGCCGGAGGAGGTCGACCTGCGACCTGATGACGTGCTGTTCCTCGCCGTGAAGGCGCAGGACGCGGACGCCGCCCTCGCCGCGTGGGCGTGGCGCCCGGTCGGACCCGACGGCGTCGCCGCGGAGCTGCCGATCGTGACGCTGCAGAACGGGCTGGCGGCCGAGGAGGCCGCGGCGCGACGGTTCGCCCGGGTACTCGGCGCGACTATCGCGATCGCCGCACAGCACCTCACCGCCGGTGAGGTCGCCAGCCCCGCGGAGCCCGAGGTCGGCCTCGTCTGGCTCGGTGCGCACGGCGGCGGCACCGACCCGCTCCTGCAGCCGATCGCCGCCGACCTCCGGGCCGCCGCGTACGAGGTGACGGTCACGGACGACATCGGCGCGGTGAAGGCGTGGAAGCTCCTCGGGAATCTGGGGAACGCGCTCGACCTGTTCGACGGTGCGGAGGAGGACCTCGCGACCGCGCGGCGCCTGCTGCGGAACGAGGCGCTGGCGGTGTATGCCGCTGCGGGCATGCCTGTCGCGGCGATCGACGTCGCCGACCTGCGGCTGCAGATCGGCGAGGTCCCCGGCTATCGCGGCGGCCGGCTCTCCACCTGGCAGAGCTTCGCGCGGGGCACCTCCAGCGAGGTCGACTTCCTGAACGGCGAGATCGTCCTGCTCGGACGGCGCACGGGGATACCGACGCCGGTCAACGCGCTCGTGCAGCGCACGCTCGGCGAGCACGCGGCCCGCGGCCACGGGGTCGAGCTGGTGCATCCCGTGGAGGCGCTGCTCTCGGCCGGCCGTCAGGAGGTCGCGGCATGAGGTTCCTCACGCTCGACCTGCTCGGCGCCTCCGGCCCGATCGACGAGCCGCCGATCTCGCCGCCGGAACGATTCCGTCGCGTGGTGGAGGACGCGGTGCGCGCGGAGGAGCTCGGCTTCGACGGCGTCGGCATCGGGGAGCACCACCAGGCGGGCTTCCTCTCCTCGGCTCCGACGGTCGTCCTCGGCGCGATCGCCGCCCGCACCAGCAGGATCCGGGTCGTGTCCGCCGTGACGGTGCTGAGCCTGCTCGACCCCGTCCGCGTCGCGGAGGACTTCGCGACGCTCGACAACCTGGCTCCGGGACGGGTCGACCTCATCGTCGGCAAGGGCAACACCGCGGAGCAGAACGCGCTCTTCGGCG
>NZ_CAXTHO010000091.1:0-12063 GCF_964244015.1 uncultured Amnibacterium sp.
CAACCGGTACCCGATCGCGCCGGGCACGGCCGACGACGGTGCCGACGCCCGCACGGTCCACGATCGTCAGCACTACGAGCTGATGCACTGGCGGCTCGCGGACGACGACCTCAACTACCGCCGGTTCTTCGCCGTCAACACCTTGGCCGGCATCCGGGTCGAGCTGCCGGAGGTGTTCGAGGCGTCCCATCGCGCGATCCTCGGCTGGGTGCGCGACGGCCTCGTCGACGGCATCCGGATCGACCACCCGGACGGGCTGGCCGACCCGAAGGGGTATCTCGACGACCTCGCGGCGGCGACCGGCGGCGTCTACGTGCTCGTGGAGAAGATCCTCGAGGGCGACGAGCCGCTGCCCGACGACTGGGCGACCGCCGGCACGACCGGCTACGACGCGCTCGGCGACGTCGACCGCGTGCTGATCGATCCCGCCGGCGAGCGGCCGCTCACCCTCCTCGCCGCGCGACTCGACGGACCCACGGACTGGAAGGCGCTGATCCACACCACGAAGCGCGAGGTCGCCGACGGCATCCTGCACGCCGAGGTGCTGCGTCTCGTCCGCGACGCGGGAGCCGTCGACGCAGCGCCGGAACGGGTCGCCGACGCCTTCGGCGAGCTGCTGACCACCTTCCCCGTCTACCGGACCTACCTCCCTCGCGGCGTCGAGAACCTCGACGCGGCGGTCGCCGACGCGAAGCGGCACCGCCCCGATCTGACCGTCGAGCTCGACATCGCCTCCGGCCTGCTCCGCGATCCGTCGGCGGCGGTCGCGAAGCGGTTCCAGCAGACCAGCGGCATGGTGATGGCGAAGGGCGTCGAGGACAGCGCCTTCTACCGCTCGACGCGGCTCGGCAGCCTGACGGAGGTGGGCGGCGAACCGGACGTGTTCGCCGAGTCCGTCGAGCGGTTCCACGAGCGCCAGGCACGGCGTCAGGCGGACTGGCCGGCTTCGATGACGACCCTCACGACGCACGACACCAAGCGCGGCGAGGACGTCCGGGCCCGCATCGACGTGCTGTCGGAGGTGCCGCAGGAGTGGGCGCAGGCCCTCGACACGCTCGAGCGCGCGGTCGGCTTCGGCGACGCGACGTTCGCGAACCTGCTCTGGCAGGCGACCGTCGGCGCGTGGCCGATCGAGCGCGACCGGCTGCAGGCCTACGCCGAGAAGGCGTCGAAGGAGGCGGGCGTCTCCACGACCTGGACGGACGCGGACGAGGCGTTCGGGCAGCGCCTCAGCGCCGCGGTCGACGCGGTGTACGACGACGACCGCGTCGCCGAGCTGATCGAGAGCGTGAGCACGCGCCTGAACCCCGCCGGCTGGTCGAACGGCCTCTCGATGAAGCTGCTGCAGCTCGCCGGCCCGGGCGTCCCCGACGTCTACCAGGGCAGCGAGCTGTGGGAGCAGAGCCTCGTCGATCCCGACAACCGCCGCCCGGTCGACTTCGCGAGGCGGCGCGAGCTGCTCGCCGAGATCGACGCGGGCGCGCTGCCCGACATCGACGAGACCGGCGCTGCGAAGCTGCTCGTCGTCGCGAAGACGCTTCGCCTGCGCCGCGACCGGCCCGAGCTGTTCACCGGCTACACCCCGCTGCTCGCGAGCGGCGCGGCCGCCGACCACCTCGTGGCGTTCGACCGCGGCGGCGCGATCGCTCTCGCCACCCGCCTCCCCGTCGGGCTCGCCGAGCACGGCGGTTGGGGCGACACGACGCTCGACGTCGGCAGCGCGCCGGTGATCGACGTGCTGACGAACCGCGAGTTCCAAGGCGGCGAGCTGAAGGTCGCCGACCTGCTCGAGCACTACCCGGTGGCGCTGCTCATCGAGGTCGGAGGACTGCAGTGACCATTCCCACCCGCCACCCGCTCGCCGTCTGGGCTCCGAAGCCGGAACGCCTCCGGCTCCGCCTCGGCGACGACACGATCCCGATGACGAAGGGCGACGACGACTGGTGGACGCCGGACGTCGCCGACGTCCCCGGCGACGCCCGATACGGCTATCTGATCGACGACGAGCGCACGCCGCGCCCGGACCCGCGATCGCGCCGGCAGCCGGACGGCGTGCACGAGCTGTCGCAGCGCTTCGACCCGGCAGCGTTCGGCTGGACGGATGAGGCGTGGACGGGCAGGCCGCTCGCCGGCGGCGTGATCTACGAGCTGCACATCGGCACCTTCACCCCCGACGGCACGCTCGATTCCGCGATCGACCGGCTCGACCACCTCCGGGACCTCGGCGTCACCCACGTCGAGCTGCTGCCCGTCAACGCCTTCAACGGCCGCTGGAACTGGGGCTACGACGGCGTGCTCTGGTACGCGGTGCAGGAGACCTACGGGGGCCCGGAGGCGTACCAGCGGTTCGTCGACGCGGCGCACGCCCGTTCTCTCGCGGTGATCCAGGACGTCGTCTACAACCACCTCGGCCCCTCCGGGAACTACCTGCCCGAGTTCGGCCCGTACTTCTCCGAGCGGGGCGCGAACACCTGGGGCACGTCGATGAACCTCGACGGCGCGCAGTCCGACGAGGTGCGCCGCTACATCGTCGACAACGCGCTGATGTGGCTGTCGGACATGCACGTCGACGGCCTGCGGCTCGATGCGGTGCATGCGCTGGTCGACTCGCGCGCCCAGCACGTGCTGCAGCAGCTCGCGGAGGAGACGGCGGTGCTGTCCGCGCACCAGGGCCGCCCGCTCACCCTGATCGCGGAGTCGGACATGAACGACCCGACGCTGATCACGTCGCGGGAGGCGCACGGGTACGGCCTCGACGCGCAGTGGAGCGACGACTACCACCACGCCCTGCACGTCGCCCTGACCGGCGAGACGACGGGCTACTACGCGGACTTCGAGGGCCTGTCCGTGCTGGCCAGGGTGCTGACCCACGGGTTCGTGCACGACGGCACGTACTCGAGCTTCCGCGAGCGGCACCACGGCCGACCGATCGACCGCGAGACGCTGCCGACGTCCCGGCTGGTCACCTTCGCGCAGGATCACGACCAGATCGGCAACCGCGCTGCGGGCGACCGGCTGTCGCAGACGCTGTCGCCCGAGCGCCTCGCCGTCGGTGCGGTGCTGAACCTGCTCACGCCGTTCACCCCGATGCTCTTCATGGGCGAGGAGTGGGGAGCCACGACCCCGTGGCAGTTCTTCACCTCCCACCCCGAGCACGACCTCGGCGAGGCGACGGCGAAGGGCCGTATCGAGGAGTTCGCGAGCATGGGCTGGGATCCGGACCAGGTGCCCGATCCGCAGGATCCGGAGACGTTCCAGCGCTCGAAGCTCGACTGGTCCGAGCCCGCGGGCGGCCACCACGCGACGATCCTCGAGCTGCATCGGCGCCTGATCGCGCTGCGCCGCGACCTCTCCGATCTGACCGACCCGCGCTTCACCACGACCAGCGCCGCCGCGGACGACGAGGCCGCCGTGATCGTGCTGCAGCGCGGCGGTGTGACGATCGCCGCGAACCTGGGCACGGAGGACGCGGTGGTCGCGGCCGACGGTGCGCTGGTCCTCCAGACCGCGGACGCGGTGACGCAGGAGGGCGAGACCGTCACGCTCCCTCCGGACAGCGCCGCAGTCCTGGTCGCGTAACACTCTTCGTCTTCCAGGAGTTCTGGTCAGCCTGCGGCCGACCAGAACTCCTGAAAGACGAAACCGACCTCACAGCATCGCGAGCGCCGTTGCGATCTCGTCGAGCACTCCTTCCAGGTCGTGCACGATCCGCTCGTACGAGAACCGCAGGACGATGTAGCCGAGACCGCGGAAGAACGCGTCGCGGATCGCGTCCTTCTCGGCATCGTGGAACTCCTCCCCGTCCGCTTCGACGAGGAGCCGGTCGCCGACGAGGATGTCGACGAAACGGCGGTCGTCCGGGAGCAGCGCGTCGACCACTGAGGTGCGCCAGCCCTGCGGGCGGTCGAGAAGGTTCGCCCAGTGCAGCTCGACCTCGGCGTCCTCACCGGCCTTCACCTCCCACGTCTTGTCGCGGTTGTGGCGAAGACGGCTCGCGTTCGGGGCGACCGCGACGTGCAGACGCCGCCACGAGTCCGGCGGTACGGGAACTCCCCAGGAGGCGGCGGCGGATGTGCATGCGAGCACACCACCGACCCGGACGGCGTGAGTGCCCTGCCACGGCACGGAGACGTCCGCGAACCACCCGTTTCTTGGACGGTGCGTGACACCTCGTCGAAAGATCGCCGCGACCTGATGCGGCTTCAGCCCGGCGTCGATGAAGGCCGCGAGCTTCGCCACGCCTCCGTGAGCGGCGAGCACTCCGAGGGCCAGGGAATCCGCTCTGGTCCAGTCCGACTTCTGCATGCCGAGATCCTGAGCCGCACGCGCCACCTCCACGCGGGTCTCACCCTGGGGAGGAGAGGATCGCCGCCCGGAATTCCGTCTTTCAGGACTTCTGGTAACCGCCGGCAGCGGCGCGGCCGCGCCAGAACTCCTGAAAGATGAAAAGTGCGCTCAGGCGGGGCTGACATCGTGGGGCGCATGAGCAGGTACGAGTACGTGATCGTCGGCGGCGGGATGATCGCGGACGCCGCAGCGAAGGGGATCCGGGAGCTCGATCCGGACAGCGCGATCCTGATCCTCGGCGACGACCCCGACGAGCCGTACACGAGGCCGGCGCTCTCGAAGCTGATCTGGCTCGACGACTCGTTCACGGAGGACAAGGTGCCGCTCGGCACCGGGGCTACCGGCGCGGAGATCCGGACCGGCGTGACCGTCGAGTCGATCGACCCGGAGGCGAAGACCGTCACCGCGGGCAGCGAGACGATCGAATACGGCGCACTGCTGCTCGCGACGGGCGGCTCCCCCACGACGCTCGATCTCCCCGCCGGCGATCGCGTCATCTACTTCCGCACGTTCGCGGACTATCGGCACCTGCGCGCGCTCGCGGACGACCATCCGCACGTCGCGGTCGTCGGCGGCAGCTACATCGGCACCGAGATCGCCGCCGCGCTGGTGCAGAACGGCTGCCGCGTCACCCTGGTGACCCCGGATTCGGTGCTGCGCGAGAAGGTGCTGCCGGCCGACCTCGCCGGGCGCTTCCAGAGCTGGTTCGAGGACGCGGGCGTCGAGATCGTCCCCGACACGCGGATCGCCTCCGGTACCGCCTCGGCCGATGGCGTCGTGCTGACCACCGAGGGCGGCGCGACGATCGAGGCGGACGTCGTCGTGCTCGGCCTCGGCATCGCGCCGAACACGGGCCTCGCGGAAGCGGCCGGGTTGACGGTCGAGGACGGGATCGTCGTCGACGAGCACCTGCGCACCAGCAGCCCCTCCGTCTACGCCGCCGGCGACGTCGCCAACTACCCCGACGCCCTGCTCGGACGGAGGCGGATCGAGCACGTCGACCTCGCCCGCAAGCAGGGCCGCCACGCCGGCCGGGAGATGGTCGGCGACGAGACGCCCTTCACCTACACCCCGTACTTCTACTCGATGGTGTTCGGCCACCGGTACGAGGCGATCGGCACCCTCGACGCCTCCCTCGACACGGTTGCGGCGTGGGCGGAGCCGCTCGAGAAGGGCACCGTGTACTTCCTCGACGGCGACGCCGTGCAGGGCGTGCTGCTCTGGGGCAACTCCTCGGATGCGGAGCCGGCCGCCCGGGACGGCGCGCGGGAGGCGCTGGCCGACCCGACCCGCTGGTCGCGCGCCGAGCTGGCGGAGCGCACCCTCGCCTGACCGGAGAATCCGTGTTCACGGATCAGGGGATTCGGCGGCGCTTCGCGCCTGCCGAATCCCCTGATCCGTGAACACCCGCGACCATCAACTCACGGCAGTGGCGAAGAGGACGAGGTTGTCGGTGTAGCTGTGCGCGACCGGGTCGAACGGTTCGCTGCAGGTGATCAGCCGCAGCTGGGGGTCGGGAGTCGCGCCGTAGACCTGCTTGCTCGGGAACAGCGCTTTGTCGACCACATGGCTGCCGTCGACCTCGAACCGCACGGTCCGGCCGTCGGACATCCGGACCTCGATCAGATCGCCAGGGCGCAGCTGCTTCAGGCGCACGAAGACGGCCGGTCCCTGGATCGTGTCGAGGTGCCCGACGATCACCGCCGCGCCGACGTCACCGGGTACGACGCCCTTCGACCACCATCCCGCTTGATCCGCGTACTCCGGAGCGACGAGCACGCCGCGGGAGTCCTGGTGGAGCTGCTCCAGCGCGGAGTCCACGCCGATCTCCGGGATGGTCAGCCGCACCGGCGTCGCGGCGGTCCTGGTCGTCCCCTGCGACACGGTCGGATCCTGCAACGCCTCCGTGCCACCGCGGGCTGCCCGCCGCTCAGCCGCGGTCATGTCAGCGAGGCGCTCCTGCTGCAGGACGGTCTGCTCGGCAGCTGCCCTGCTCCGCACGACGCCGTTCCAGGTGGTGGCGGCCCCCGCCCCCATGGCGAGGACGAGGACCAGCAGCGCGCCGACGACGCGGACCCGCCCGATCAGGGCTGATGCACCCCGCTGCGTCGCCGCGCCATCGCGCCGAGCAGTCCGAAGCCGCCCAGCGCCGCCCCGATCGCCAGCAGCATCGCCAGCTGCGAGTCACCGCCCGCGAGCCCGCCACCGCCGGCGGCCAGCGACCCCACGGGGGTCTCCGTCGCAGCCGCGCTGTCCAGCGCCGGCGAGATGGTCAGGTCCCCCTTCGAGTCGTCGATGACGAACAGGGTGTGCGCGCTGCCCGCCGCGAACCGCTGCGACACCGTTTCGACGTCCGAGCCGGCCGTGAGGGCGATGGAGGTGGATCCCGCGGGGACCGTCGCGTACTTCGATGCGTCGCCGAACGCGGCACCGGTCGCGACCGTCGTGGACCCGGCGGTCGCGTCGACGCTGGAATGCGTCACCGATGCCTGCACGATCCGGACGCGGGCGTCGCCCCCGCTCACCTCGTCGAGATCGTCGGTGAACACCTTCGTCGTGAGGTCGTCGTTCTTGCCGATCGCCGCGACCGTCTCGGCAGTACCGGCGGCGATCTCCACCGATCCGCTGACGACGGGCGTCGCGTTCGGATCGTTCTGCCCCGCGGGCACCATCGCGAGCGCGTACGTGCCCTGCGGGAGCCGCATGTACTTCGACACGGCGCCGTACCCGACGTTCTGCAACCGGAAGAGGGTCACGTCGCCGCTGAGGCTGGACAGGGTGATGTTCACCGCAGCGGTGTCCGGAGACAGGTGAGCGAGCCGCACCCACCCGTCTCGGGTTGCGGCGGCAGCGGGAGCGGCGGGGACCGCCATCGCGATCAGCGCCACGGCGAGCGCAGCGAGCAGGGGCCGGCGGATTGTCTTCATCGGGAGAGCAGTGTGGCCCAGCCGCCTCCATATCACCCGAACGTGGTCGATCTGCCGGGCGGTCTCAGCCGTCCGGCACCAAGTCCGGGTCGGGGGCGAAGGCCGCGGTGATGCCGTCGTCGGTCGCGTCGATCGACTCCGTTGCGAAGTCCCCGCGCAGATCCGACAGGAAGCGCAGCAGCACGCCCGTCTTCGTGCCGTCGGACGGCACCGGCCGCCCGTCGATCTCGCTGATCGTCACGGTGGTCCGCAGCCCGGAGGTGTCCCCCTCCGCGACCCCGAAGTCGCGGATGGTGATGCGGTGCGCGGTGACGAACTGTGCGAGCACGAGCACGATCCTGGTGTCCACGTCACCGGCCAGCAGTCGCGCGCGATCCTGCCCGTCGACCTCGATCCTCGGGTTCTGCGCCACCTGGGTGCCGACGGATTTCCGCAGCGCAGCGGCCGCGCCCCCGGCCGCGGTGGTCGGCGGGGCGGGGGTGTCCTCCACCTGCGGCGCCCGGACGGCGCGCACGGACATCGCCGACGCTCCGGTGCCGAAGGATGCGACTTCGAGCGACCGGGCCAGCACCGAGGCGGCGGCGCCCGACCGGTCGGTCGGCAGCGAGGCGTCCTCCACGACGTAGTCGGCGCGGTTCCACGGCACGGAACTCGGCACCGCGGTCGTGCCGGAGCCGCCGGCGTACCAGCCGAAATCGGCGCGGGTCGAGCCGACGAGGTCCGGCCAGGCGCCGAGCGGGACGAGCACCGTCTGCCCGGCGGGGACGCTGCTGTCGATCCACCGCTCGAGCTTCGCGAGAGGCTGATCGCTGCCCCGGACGAGACCGCTCAGCCCGACGGACCAGCCGATCACCGCGACGACGAGCAGCGCGCCGACCCCGGTGAGCCACGCGGACCCGAGCACGCTGCGCACGAACCGGGGATGCCCGAGCGCGTCGACACCGACGTCGACCGACCGCGCCACCGCGCCCGCGACGACCGGGAGCAGCACCACGAGCGGGGCGACCGCGTCGTCGCCCTGGGGCCACACGGACGCGGCGACGACCACGACCGCGACCACGAGCGGCGACAGCCGCCTGCCGACGGTCGCGGCGACCACGACGGCGACGACCGCGATCAGGAGGGACAGCGGGTCGATCTGCGACCAGCGGCCGAGCGCGGCGAGTCCGACGGTGGCCGGGCTCTGCGCGGCGACGACCGCGTCCAGCCGTGCCGTCGCCGCGGTCGCAGGGATCGCGGCGACGCCCCCCAGGACTGCGGCGAGCAGAATCGCCGCCACCACGAACCCGGCCAGGACCAGGACCGCGCGGCGGCGCAGCAGGAGGGCCGCAACGACCGCGAGCGGCACGACCGCGATGCCGACGGCGGGCGCGGACGCGATCGCCACGGCGACGAGGACGCCCGCCGCGACCAGCGACGCCCTCCTCCGCCCGAGCGCGAGCGCCGCGGCCAGCAGCAGCCAGACCACCGCGACGGCCGTGGCGGAGACCGCCGTGTGCGTCTCGACGGCGATCGGCGCGATCCCGAACACCGCGGTCGCCAGCCCCGCGGCAACACCGCCGGCGCCGAGCCGCCGCAGCACCCACCACAGCAGCGCCGCCTGGATCACGGCGAGCAGCAGCATCCCCCCGTGCGCGGCGGCGAGCACGCTCTGCGCCTGCCCGCCCTGCAGCAGGCGCAGCAGCGCGCCGAGCTGCACCCGGCCGAGGGTCGGGGCAGTGAGCCAGGAGGTGGTGCCGGCCAGCGCGCCGGGTTCGGAGGCCAGCCACGCGCCCGCGAGGTCGAACCGCGCCACGCCGGACGGCACGCGCTGCGCGGCCGGGCTGAGCGACTGCACCACGACGAGGAGCACGACCGGCGGCAGCAGCGAGAGCACCGGGGTCAGGACCGCCGCCGCACGCCCGACGGGACGCGGCAGCGAGAACCGCGGCGCGGATCGGTGGCGGGAGGTCTCCCTGCGCCGGCCCTGCGCCTCCACCCGCCTCAGCCCTCGGTGTCGGCGAGGCGTTCGCGGTCGGCCGGCCGCTCGAGCAGCGCAGCGGGCAGCACCGCTCCCCTGCCGAACCGGAGGGAGGCGAGGTCCGCGGCGGTCTCGGCGCCACGCCACTGCTCCTGATCGCTCCAGAGGCCGAGCAGCTCGTCCTCCGCGCGCACGAGCTGCTCCCCGCGGGTGCCGAGCAGGCGCACCGCGCGACCGCGGAGGTCCGCCGCGTCGAGGAGGGCGACGGTCTCCTCGTGGATGCGGCGGGCGAGGTCGGTCGCCTCGGGCACGGTCCGCGACCGGGTGATGGTGGTGAAGTCGGCGTAGCGGACCTTCAGCGAGATCGTCCGTGCGCGCCACCCGCCTTTGCGGAGCCGGACGGCGACGCGGTCGGCCTGATCGAGCAGTTCCCGCCTCAGCGCCGCGACGTCGAGGATGTCCGTGCCGAAGGTGTTCTCGTGGCCGATGCTCTTGTCGGCACGGCTCGTCGACACCTGCCGGGCGTCACGACCCCAGGCGAGATCGTGCAGCTTGCCACCCGCGGCCCGGCCGACCCAGCCCTCGAGCACGTGCCGCGGCGTGTCCGCGAGGTCCTGCACGGTGTGGATGCCGCGCCGCTCCAGGGATTCGCGGGTCGAGGGCCCGACGCCCCAGATGGCGCCGATCGGCAGCGGGTGGAGGAACGCGATCGTGTGCTCGGGCGGCACGACCATCAGGCCGTCGGGCTTCGCCCGGGTGGAGGCGAGCTTCGCGATGAACTTCGTGGCGCCGGCACCGACGCTGCACGTCAGCCCGGTCTCGTGCAGCACCCTGGCGCGCAGGTCCGCGGCGATCCGCGCGGGCGGGCCGAACAGCCGCACGGCGCCCGCGACGTCGAGGAACGCCTCATCGATCGAGAGCGGCTCGACGATCGGGGTCACGTCCCGGAAGATCCGCATCACCTCGGCGGAGGCGTCTCGGTACTTCTCGTAGTGCGGATGCAGCACCACGGCGTTCGGGCAGAGCCGCAGAGCCCGCCCGACGGGCATCGCGGAGCGGATCCCGAAGCGGCGGGCTGCGTAGTTCGCCGAGCTGACGATGCCGCGGCCGCCCTCGTGCCCGATGATCACCGGCCGATGCGCGAGCTCGGGATGGTCGAGCAGCTCGACAGAGGCGAAGAAGGCGTCCATGTCGACGTGCAGCACCGTGGCGCGGGAGCTGTCGACATCGGCGGCGGACACCTGCCGCTCGCCCTCCCCGCCCTTCACCGTCACCCCACCATTCTCGCCGTCACCACCGACATCCAGGTCGTGTTCACGGATCAGGGGATTCGGCGGCGCGAAGCGCTCGCCGAATCCCCTGATCCGTGAACACCGGCGTCAGCGGAGCGCTTTGACCATCTCCAGCTCGAGCGAGGGCGGGTCGAGGGGGTACGGCGCGGTGCGGCCGGTCGGCACGAAGCCGCGCCGGCGGTACGCCTCGATCGCGCGGCCGTTCAGCTCGTTGACCTCGAGCCGCAGCTGGTCGCCCCGCTCCTGCTGCGCCGCCCAGCGCTCGATGCCCGCGAGGAGCGCATCCGTGACCCCGGTCCCGGCGCCGCGCACGTCGGGCGCGACGTACACGGCGACGAGCGTGGGCACCCCCTCCGCGATGATGCCGCCCATGGTGCCGATCCAGCGGCCGTCCTCCTGCTCGGCGACGAGCTTGATGCCGGTCGGTCGGCCGCGTGCGCTCCGCTGCCAGTGCGACACGGTGTGCTGCAGCGCGGTCTCGAGCTTCTCGAGGTAGGCGATCGGGGTGTCGGCGAGCATCTCCAGCCGCAGCGCACGCAGGCGCACCCAGTCGCGCTCCTCCACCTCCCGCACCGTGAACGCGGTCATCGCCCCGGATCCGCCGCGAGCGCCTCCGACATCGCGCGCTCTTCCGCAGGGATGCGGAAGCCGAGCAGCAGCACCGCGTTCAGCGCGGTGAACGCGAGCGCGGTGACCCAGCCGGAGGCGACGAGCGGCAGCGCGATCCCCTCGATCGCGACCGCGACGTAGTTCGGGTGCGGCAGCAGCCGGTACGGCCCGCGCCGGACGAGCGGCAGATGAGGCACGACGACGATGCGCGTGTTCCAGCGCGGCCCGAGCGTGCGGATGCACCACCAGCGCAGCGCCTGGGACCCGAGCGCCAGCACCGACGCGGGCACGGCGAGCGCGCCGACGAACGACCGGCCGGCGAGCAGCGGCTCGAGCGCGCACGCCAGGATCAGCCCGGTGTGCAGCGCGACCATCGGCCCGAAGTGCCCCCTCCCGCTCTCCCGGCCGCCGCGCGCGAAGGCCCAGCGCGCGTTCCGCACCGAGACGCCCAGCTCGATGAAGCGCTCGACGGAGGTACCCGCGAGCAGGAGGAGGTAGACCGAGTACGCCGCCCACCAGCCGGCCGTCCCGGCGAGCAGCTGGCCGGTCATGCCGCGGCCAGCGCCAGGGCGGGTTCGGGCCAGCGGAGCAGCACGAACTCGGCGCTGATCCCGGGGCCGAGCGCGAACAGCAGGCCGTACTCGTGGGCTCCGTGCGGGACCCGCAGCTCGTCGGCCAGCACGTGGAGCACGCTCGACGACGACAGGTTGCCCACGGCGGCCATCGAGGCCCAGCTGCGATCGAGCGCCCCGATCGGCAGCGCGAGTCCCCGCTGGAACGCGTCCAGCACCTTCGGGCCGCCCGGGTGGGCGATCCAGGTGTCGATGTCGGATACCGCGAGGCCGTGGTCGGCGAGGAACGCGGTCGCGTCGCTCGCGAAGTTCGCGTCGATGACGTCGACGACACCCGCGGTGAGGATGACCCGGAA
>NZ_CAXTHO010000092.1:0-12039 GCF_964244015.1 uncultured Amnibacterium sp.
GTCAAGCCCCGATCACATTCGTAGGACGAGGTCTGACGCTTGTTTCCATCCGAAGCGCGGGGAGAAGCGACGCGAGCGTGCCGACCCAGCTGGTAGTCCTGCGCCTGCAAGCGATCGCGGGGCTGCGACGTCAGCCGATCTGGGATGGGGTGTTGATCTCTGGGAGCTCGAGTGAGATGACCCAGCCGGGGAGATGTTCGTCGCCCTCTTCGAGGCGCGGCTAGCCGGCGCTGTGCACGTGGCCTTGTTCGTCGGGGGCGGTGGTGGGGCCCCAGTTGATGGTGTGCTGGACGTGTCGTGTCGCGGCGGTGGACTCGAGGGGTTCGAGGTGAGCGCTACCGTGCTGTGCTGTCCACCCGTGTCCGGGGCTGCCGGTGAGTCGGACGTAGATCGCTGAGATGGCAGCTACTCGCCCAGAGATGGTCGGCGCGGGATCGCCGGCAGCTTCGGCCTCGTGATCGAGGTGCCATTCGATGTTGTCGAGGTCGGTGCCGTAGTCGGCGATTTCGTTGCGGCTGGCGAGCCTGCGGATGTGATCGCCGATCCGGACGACTTCACCGTCCTCCTCGAGTTCGTGGATCGAGCACAAGACACGGAGCACCGTCATATCCTCGCTCAGCACCAGCCTGAGGTCCGTCGTTTCGCGAGCAGGGCTTTTTTTGAAGAACGGTGCTTGCTGCTGGGCGCTCGCGTACATGTACTGGATCTGCTTCACCACGCCGAGTGCCACGACCGCGTTGCAGGTCGATCCAGTCGTCTGACTCTTGTCGGTCTGCACCTTCCATTTCGTCGGGCTCTGATCCGGGGACACGAGCTCGAGGCGGCCTGCTCGGACCAGGGCGGTGATTACTGCCTGCTGAGCGTCCGAGAGCGGAGTCACGGCCACGGCGCGGATCCGATCAGGACGACGATCGGATTCGCTCGGACGTTGTTCAGGAACCCGGAGTGCGCGTCGGCCTCATTCCGCGTGAGGATCGTCCGGTTCACCGGTCGCCGCGCCGACCCGCGGCCGCGACGTCAGTCGCTGCACGCGCCGTCGGGTCGGGCGGCACCGCGCTGCTGGGCTCCTCCGCCCCGACCTGCTGCGACGACCTCAGTGCGCGTCGTCCAGCTCGATGGAGAACGGCGCGCCCGTGCGGTCCTGCACCGTCGACTCGTCCACCCCCGGGGCCAGTCGGCGGAGTACGAGGCCTGTGCGACTCACGTCGAAGATCGCGAGGTCGGTGATGATGCGGTCGACGACACCACGGCCGGTGAGGGGCAGCGTGCAGGTCGCGACGATCTTGGGGGTGCCGTCCTTGGCCGTGTGGTCGGTCAGCACGATGAGGCGGCGGGCGCCCACGACCAGGTCCATCGCGCCGCCGGGACCCTTCACGAGCTTGCCGGGCACGGTCCAGTTCGCGAGGTCGCCCTCTGCGGAGACCTGCAGCGCTCCGAGCACCGCCGCGTCGATCCGCCCGCCGCGGATCATCGCGAACGACTCCGCTGAGTCGAAGACGCTCGCGCCGGGCAGCAGGGTGATGGTCTGCTTGCCGGCGTTGATCAGGTCCGAATCCTCCTCCCCTCGATACGGGAACGGGCCCATGCCGAGGAGGCCGTTCTCGCTCTGCAGCACGACCTGGACGCCGGGCGGGAGGTGGTTCGCGACGAGCGTGGGGATCCCGATCCCGAGATTGACGGTCGCGCCGTCCTCGAGCTCGGCTGCCGCCAGCGCGGCCATGTCGTTCCGGTCCCAGGGCATCAGCGCTCCCTCACCGTCCGCTGCTCGATCGGCTTCTCTCGCGGCGTCGACACGATCACGCGCGTGATGTGGACGGAGGGGGTGTGCACGTCGTCGGGGTCGAGGTACGTCTCCTGCACCTGCTCGACGTCCGCGATCGTGACCTCGCCGGCGGTCGCGACCACCGGGTTGAAGTTGCGGGCCGCCAGCCGGTAGCGGAGGTTGCCGGCGGGGTCCGCGCGCCAGGCGTGCACCAGCGCGAGGTCGGCGCGGATCGCGCGCTCCTGCACGTAGGTCTCGCCGTCGAACTCGGCGGTCGGCTTGCCCTCCGCCAGCGGGGTGCCGACCGCCGTGCGGGTGTAGAACGCCGCGATTCCGGCCCCGCCGGCGCGCAGGCGCTCGGCGAGCGTGCCCTGCGGCGCGAACTCCACCTCGAGCGTGCCGGCGAGGTACTGCTGCGCGAACAGCTTGTTCTCCCCGACGTACGAGGCGATGACGCGGCGCACCTGCTTCGCCTCGAGCAGCAGGCCGAGGCCCCGGCCGTCGACGCCCATGTTGTTGCTGACGATCGTGAGATCCCGGACGCCGCTGTCCCGCACCGCCTCGATGAGGTCGGCCGGGTTGCCGGAGAGCCCGAACCCGCCGACCGCGATCGTCTGGCCGTCGCGCAGCACGCCGTCGAGCGCCTCCGCCGCGCTGCTGAACCGCTTCGTCATCCGCACCTCGCTCCGCGCCGAACGACCGGCCGCGCGGGCGCGCCGGTGCGAGCTCGTGAGCTCACAGTCGGGCGGCGGCGGCGGCGGTGCGGGCGAAGGCCAGCTGACGCTCGTGGAACTCGCCGGAGCCGTGGTGGTGGTCGAGGTTGTGACCTGATCCGCTCACCCGCTCGGCGGTCACCGACGGGGACGCGGTGAATGCGGCCGCGAACGCCTGCACCCCCTCGTCCGTGGAGATCCAGAGCCCCTCGTGCTCGGCGAGCGCGTAGTGGACCGGGACCGTCACCTCGGTCGCGAGCGTCGTGAAGTCGGTCGTCCAACCGCCGACCACCTCGAGAAGTTCGGCGACCGGAATCAGGTCCGTCGCCACCTCCGCGTCGTCGACGACCTCGGGGTCCCAGGTCCCCTCGGGGCCGTACATGAACTGGATCCGCTGCTCCTTCGAGAACGGGATGGTCGCGTCGGCGGGGATCGAGTTCCACGCCTGCGTGACCGGCTCGGGGGCGTCGGTGTGGATGGACGTGACCGAGATGCCGAGCAGGGGCCAGGAGGGACGCTGGCCGGCCATGTGGACGGCGATCGCACCTCCCATCGAGTGGCCGATGAGCACGACGCCGGTCGCGCTGTCCGAGTACTGCTTCCACAGCTCGGCGACCGCGGCGTTCAGCACCTGCGCGTGCTTGGCGTAGGTGATCTCGCCGTGCAGCGCGTCGCTTCCCTGGTAGCCGGGACGGTCGAGGGCGACGATCGGGAACCCGTGGTCGTGAGCTGCGGCGAGCAGCGAGTGCCCCTTCACGTCGAAGTAGTGGGAGTTGTAGCTGCCGCCGGGGATGCACACGAGCAGCGGCGAGCCGGCGTCGCCGCGCTCCTCGATACCGGTCACGGTGCCGAGCGGGGTGGACAGTGCGATCGGGTGCGCCATGGTTGCTCTCCTTCGAGTGATGGGTACTGCGGGTCCGTCCGGCCGGGCCGGGTTCAGGGCCGGGGGATGTGCCGTCCGCCGAGCCACACGCCCGACACGGCGCGGGTCGCCCGGATGTCGGTCGACGGGTCGCCCGTGACGAGCACGAGGTCGGCTCGGCGTCCGGCCTCGAGCACGCCGCGGTCGGCGAGTCCGAAGACGCGCGCCGGGGTGGATGTCGCCGCGGTCAGGGCTTCGGCCGGGGTGAGTCCGGCGGCGACGAGCAGCTCGAGCTCGTCGTGGAGCGAGGGCCCGTGCGCCGGGTGGAACGGGGCACCCGCCTCGGTGTTCGCGTCGGTGCCGGCGATGATCGTCAGGCCCGCCGCCGCTGCCGTGGCGACGCTGGCGCGCGCGTTCGCGTACTCGACCGGCGGCGCGATCCGCAGCCGCCGCAGCACCCGGAAGACCCGCCCGGCCGTGACGACCTTCACGGTGCCCTCCAGCATCGTCAGCGTCGGCAGGAGAACTGCGCCGCGGGCGGCGAGCGCGGCGGCCTCGGCCGGCGTGAGACCGCGGTCGAGAGGCGCATGGGTGAGCACGTCGACCCCGGCGTCGGCCGCGAGCCCGTACGCGGTCGAGGTGACGGCGTGCGCGACGGTCAGCAGTCCGGCGGCGTGCGCAGCGACGACGAGGGCCGCGATCGTCTCCGGGGGGAGGGACGCGGTGCCGGGCATCCGCGGGTCCTCGACGATGATCTTGATGTAGTCCGACCCCTCGCGCACGCGGTCGGCCACGAAGCGAGCGGCGTCCTCGGCGCCGGCCACGGCGCTGCCGGCGGGGAACCCCATCCGGCGCGTGTGGGCTCCCTTCGGCGCGCTCGCGGGGATGCCGGCGCCGAGCAGGTGCGGCAGCCCTCCGTGCTCCTGCAGCGAGCGGGTGATCTCGGGCCGCCGGTTGGCCATGTCGAGCACGGTGGTGATGCCGGCGGCGAGCAGCGCCTCGAGGTCGTCCACCTCGTCGACGTGCACGTGGGCGTCGATGAGGCCGGGCAGCAGGGCGCCGCCGTGACCGTCGATGATCGTGCCGACGGGCGGCCCGCCGATGGAGGCGATCGACTCCCCGTCGATCCGCACCGTGGTCGGCCCGGTGAACCCGGTCCCGTCGAACATCCGCACATCGGTGATCGTCGTCGTCGTCATGCGCGCACCGCCTCGGCCCGCGCCTCGGTCCGGCCGGCCCGCACCGCGAGGGCGTCCCGCAGATCGATGTCGGTCGCGGATGCCGCGCGCAGGTCGACGTGCTGATCCGGGCGCACGAGCAGCGCCTGGTCGCCCCACGGGTAGTCCTCGGGCGGCGTGATGACCGTCAGCGGAAGGCCGAGACCGGCGGCCTGCCGACGGACCGGTTCGACGTCGTCCCCCGCGGGCGCGATCAGCGTGTACTCCGGGCCGAGCGCATCGAACAGCGATCGGCCGTCGCGGTAGCGCGCATGCGGGAGCCGGGCGCCCGGATCCGTGCTCGGCGTGTAGTGCACCGGATCGGGGCTGCCCTCGCTCGAATAGCGGTAGCCGAGCACGAGTCCGAGGCTGTGGAACTCCGAGTCCTTGCTCGTCTGGATCGCCTCCGCCAAGACGGCGGTGTCGGTCTCCGCCGCGAAGTCCAGGGGGAGGGAGCGCATGTTCTCCCGGGCGATGGCGATCGTCTGCTCGGCGACCGGTCGCCGTTCGGTCTCATAGCTGTCCAGTAGGCCGGGTGCCGCCCAGCCCTGCAGCACGGCCGCGAGCTTCCAGCCGATGTTCACCGAGTCCCCGACGGAGGTGTTGTACCCGTGCCCGCCCCACGGCGGGTTGAGGTGCGCGCTCTCACCGACGAGGAACACGCGCGAGGTCTGGAATCGCTCGGCGACCAGGAGGCGTGCCGTCCAGCTGTCCGTCGACACGACCTCGTGGGCGATCGGGTGGCCGACGAGGTCGGTGATCATCTGCGGGATGCGCGCACTGCCGTCCGCGGAGTCCACTCCCGGCGCGATCAGCCACCACGTGCCGGCGAGATCGAGCCGCCCGATGACGCACGGCGAGCCGCCGCCGACCACCCAGTAGTGCACGGCGTCGCCCATCGGCGGGTGCAGCTCGTCGGTCCGGAACAGCACGTTGAAGTTCGGCCGCGGATCGGAACTGCCGGCGTAGCGCACCCCGATCGCCTTCCGCACCGCACCCGACGCGCCATCGCAGCCGAGCAGGTACTCCGCGTGGATCGTCGACTCGTGGCCGTCGGCGGTGCTGACCGTCGCGGTCACCCCGTCCGCGGTCTCGGTCAGCGCGATCACGCTGCTGCCGTAGACCATCGTCACGAGCGGCGACCGGGCGAGGTGCTCTCGCAGCACCCGCTCCACGACGGGCTGCGGGATCTGCTGGCCGTACTCGGGGGAGACGAGCAGCGTCTCGGGACCGAGGCCGAACACGTTCGAGAACGTCGTGAGGACGTCGCCGGTGACCGTGGAGCAGAACACGACGCGGTCCGACCACTGCGGGGTCAGCGCCGCTGCGGCACGGATCTCGTCGACCACGCCCCAGCGCCGGAAGTGCTCCATCGTGCGCACGCTGGTGGTCTTCGCCCGGGGACGATCCATCGCGACGCTCGGTCGCGGCTCCACGACCGTGCTCTCGACACCGTGCAGCGCCAGCTCGGCGGCCGCCGCGAGGCCGGCAGGACCGCCACCGGCGATCAGCACCCGTATCCGGACCACCACGCCCCTTTCGTCGTCGAAGTCGAGCAGCCACATCGTCGAGTCGATCACCCGGACCATGTGGGGCACTGCCGCTCAGCGGCAGAATCGCATCATGGGAACCGACCTGGAAGCGGACGCGGAGCAGCGGTCGACCGGCGAGCCGGTCCTGCACCGCGCCTTCCGGCTGCTGCGGTGTTTCGACGGCGAGCCGCTGACGCTCAGCGAGCTGAGCGCCCGCAGCGACACGCCCCTCAGCACGACCCTGCGGATCGTCCGGCAGCTCGTCGCCGTCGGCGCCCTCGAGCGGGACGACGACCGACGGTATGCGATCGGCCTCACGCTCCTCGAGGTCGCGGCGCTCGCTCCGCGCGGGCACGGCCTGCGTGCGCTCGCGCTGCCCTTCATGGAGGACCTGCACCGCGCGACGGGGGAGCACGTGCTGCTCGCCGTCCGGACCGGTTCCGAGGCGATGATCATCGAGCGGCTCTCCGCCCGCCGCGCCGCGCGCATCCTGTACCGCGTCGGCGAGCGCGTGCCGTTGCACTCCACCGGCGTCGGCCTGGTGCTGCTCGCCTATGCCGACGCCGACCTGCAGGAATCGGTCCTCGATCGGGACCTGACGATCGAGCCGGAGCACGTCCGCGTGTCGAGCAGGGAGCTGCGCAGCCGACTCGCCCAGATCCGGCAGGAGGGATCCGCGACGAACGACCGAGCGGTGCCGGAGGCGGCGTCGTCGGTGGCCGCGCCCGTGTTCGACGGCGGCCGGAACGCGATCGCGGCGGTCTCGGTCGTCGCCGCCTCCGGATCCTTCGACCCGGCTGCGATCCGCCCGGCGGTGATCACCGTCGCCCGCGCGATCTCGCGCCTCACGGCGGCCCGCGTCGTCGCCGAGCCCGATCGGAATCGGTGAGCTCGAGCGTCGGCTACTCGCCCGAGCGTGCCGCCACGGCGAAGGCGACCACCCGCGGTCGCGGGATCGGGTTCGATTCGCGGAACACCACGTCGACCGTGCGTCGGAGGTGCGCCACCAGTGCCAGGGAGCACGCGGCAGCATCCCCGGTGAGCGCGGCGGCCAGGATCGAGCGATGCTCCGCCTGCGAGGACCGCAGGCGGTCGGCCGATGCGCTGTCCGGTTCGCTGTAGTCGTGCTGGAGGTAGGCGAGCCGGTACCGCTCCGAGTGGTCCCAGAGATCGCCGAGGGCGGCGTGCAGTCGAGCGCCGGCACCTGCGGTGAGGCCGAGGTGGAAGCTCCTGTGTTCTCTGCGGAACATCTCGAGGTCGAGGCGATCGATCGCCTCCTCCATCCGATCGACGCTGCGCGTGAGCGCGGCCTGCTGCGGGACGGTGATGCTGGCGAGGGTCGCGGCGACCCCGACCGGCTCCAGCGCGATGCGCATCGCGTAGATCTGGTCGAGATCGCCGAGGTTCAGCTCGGACACCCGCATCCGGCGATTGAAGTCCCCACTGACCAGCTGCTCCGCGATGAGTCGTCGCAGCGCCTCGCGCAGCGGCGTCCGGCTGATCCCGAACTGCTGGGCGAGCTGCACCTGCGACAGCACGGACCCCGGTTCGAGCGCTCCGGTCAGGATCCTGTCCCGGAGCGTGGCGTAGACGGTCTGCATGCTGTTCTCCGCCCGATTCGGCGCGAAGTCCGTGGTGACCAGCTCCGTCGTCATGCGGTGAACGTCTGGCGGATCGTGCCGAGACCCTCGATCTCGGTGGTCAGCCGCTGGCCGGGCTTCAGGAACACCTGCGGCGTCCGACCGAGTCCGACGCCGGACGGCGTCCCGGTGAACACGATGTCGCCGGGCCGCAGCTCGACGATCGCCGACAGCCGGGTAACGAGCTCGTCGACGGGGAAGATGAGGTCCGCCGTCGTGCCGTCCTGCAGCGTGCGCGGCTCTGCACCTGCTTCGTCCACGATCTCGCAGTGGATGCGGAGTGCCGCCGGATCGTGACCCGCGGACCGGAGCTCGTCGAGCGTCACGACCGCCGGCCCGGTGGGGGCGTAGTTCTCGAACGACTTGCCGAGGTTGAACTGCGCCGGTCTGCCCCAGTTCTGCACCGTCCGGTCGCTGATGTCCTGTCCGACCGTGAGTCCGGCCACCGCGTCCCACGCCTCGTCCTTCGGGATGTCCCGACCGCCTCGGCCGATCACGACCACGAGTTCCGCCTCCCAGTCGACCCGGTCACCCGTCAGCCGCACCGTGGCGTCGGCGCCGGCGAGGCTGGAGGGGAACTTGGTGAACACCAGGGGATTCTCCGGCAGCTCCATGCTCGCTTCCGCGGCATGGTCGGCGTAGTTCAGGCCGATCGCGAACACCTGGGACGGACGTGGCACCGGCGGGCGCAGGTCGCGCTCGTCGAACGGCCGCGCATCGGGGTGCCCCTGCACGTCCAGCGTGCCCGCCCACGTAGCGAATCCCGCCCAGTCGCTCCACACCCCCTGCGGGTCTGCACCGAAGCGGCCGTCGCTCGCCGCCTCGACGTCGAGACCCATCGATCCGCTGACCAGGGTGGCCCGGCCCGCGAGGTTGGCGATCCGCATGATGCTCCTTCGAGAGGTGGAATTGTCGAGGCGGCCGGTCCGACACGGCCGGTCACGCGAAGAGGATGGTGTCCTCGATCTTGCCCGCGCTACCAGAGCTCGGGCAGGTGCACCTCGGGCTTCACCGCGGGTTCGTACTCACCGGCCCGGGCGCGGCGGTGGATCTCGGTGAAATCGAGCCCGTCGTCGCGAGCCTCGACGAGGCGTTCGGGGTCGAAGTAGACCCCGATCGGGTTGTCGCCGAACTCCTGGGAGGCCCACATCCATTCCTTGCCGGCCGCCCAGTCACCGAATCCGTCGACCTGGATCTCGACGCCGTTGCCTTCCGGATCCTGGTAGTACATCGACATCGTCATGCCGTGGTCGAGGTTCAGGAACGGCACGATGCCCTCGTCGCGCAGCCGGAGGTAGTTGTCCAGCCACTGGTCGAAATTCGCGTACTCGAACGCCGTGTGGTGCAGCCCGGCCGTGTGGCCCTTGTCCTCGGGTGCCCTCAGATCGGGCAGCGCGAGCAGTGCGATGCGGTGGTTGGCGGCGTCGTTCGTCAGCCAGGCTCCGCCGGAGGAGTAGTACACCGGCTCGAGTCCGGCGATCTTCTCGTAGAACACCACCATCTCGTCGAGCTTCAGCGTGGCGAGGGTCGTGTGGTGGAACACCGGTCGGACCAGGGGGCGGGGACGTCGACCACTCGGCATGTCTGCTCCTTCGTTGGAGACGAGATCGGGAGTCCGGAGCATCCGGCCTCCCGCTGGCAGCAAAACTGTGGACAGTTTGCATCGAACTGTCTACGGTTGCAAGGGCGCTCCTGCTCGTCCTCGCCTCGGCTTCTGCACGCTGGCTCTCCGCGACCAGGGGGACTACGCTCCGCCCGTCGCCCGGACCCCGCGACAGCCGAGTTCTCTCGAGCTGAGGAGTACGACGCCGGTGGGATCCGAACGTGATCGACCTGACCGTGAGGCGTCGCCGCTGTGCGCTCCGTTCCTCCACGGCCTCCCCGTCGGCGGCGTCTCGATCTCGGTCGTCGGCGATTCGGGCGAGCACTCGACGGTCACGTCGAGCGACTCGCTCGCCGCCCGCCTCGAGTCGATGCAGTTCGAGCTGGGCGAGGGACCGCACTGGGATGCGCTGAAGTCGGGCAGGCCGGCGCTCCACAACGACCTCGCGACCGGGGCGACCCTGAGCGCCTGGCCCGTGTTCGGGCCCGCGGCATGGCACGAAGGCGCTCGCGCGCTCTACTCCTTCCCGCTGTACCTCGGTCCGCTCGCTGTCGGCGTCATCGACCTGTACAGCAGAGAAGCCGGCGACCCGTGGCACGAGGCTCTGGTCGGAAGGGGGCTCGACCTCGCCTCTGCGGCCGCTGCGCCGGCCGTGGAGCTCGCGACCAGATCCGCGGCCGCTGAGGCTCCGCTGAACGCGGTGGTCGCCGAGATGCGGAGAGAGGTGCACCAGGCGACCGGCATGGTGCTCGTGCAGCTCGACACGACCGTGGACACGGCGCTGTCCCGTCTTCGCGCATACGCGTTCGCCAGCGGCAAGGGCCTCGACGGCGTCGCCGCCGATGTCGTCGCCGGTCGGCTCGACTTCTCAGAGCTCGGCGATCAGTACAGCGCTTGACGACCACCTGCACACATTGGAGACCACGGTGTCGGAGACCGATGCTTCATCCCGCGAGGCCAAGCTCTCGGCCGCGTTCGTCACGCTGGCGGACACGCTCACCTCGAGGTTCGATCTGGTCGATCTGCTCCACACGCTGGTCGACACGTGCACGAGCCTCCTGAACGTCGCCGCAGGCGGGCTGATCCTCGCGGATGCGCGAAGCGGCGAGCTGCACGTCATGGCGTCGTCGAGCGAGGACGCCGCGCTGCTCGAGGTGGTCCAGCTCGGCGCAGCCGACGGGCCGTGCCTCGAGTGCTTCCGCACGGGCAAGGCCCTCACCATCGGCGACCTCGAGCAGACGGACGGCCGGTGGCCGGCGTTCACCGCCGCCGCGCTGGATCGTGGCTTCCGGTCCATGCACGCGACGCCGATGCGGCTGCGCGATCGGGTCATCGGCACGATGAACCTCTTCGGCCGCGAGGTCGGCGAGCTGAACACGCGCGACATCGCGCTGGGGCAGGCGCTCACCGACGTCGCCACGATCGGCATCCTCCAGGAACGCCTGCTGCGCGAGTCGAAGGTCGTCGGCGACCAGCTGCAGCACGCGCTGGAGAGCCGGATCGTCATCGAGCAGGCGAAGGGGGTGCTCGCGCAGAGCGCCGCGCTCTCGATGGACGACTCGTTCAGGAGCATGCGGTCCTACGCCCGGAGCCAGGGGCTGCCGCTTCAGGCGGTCGCCGCGCAGGTCGTCGCGCGCACGATCGACATCTTCGAGCTCACCGACAGGAACGGAGGGTCTGGGTCCACCGCTTAGCCCAGTCCGCCCTCCGTGGGGCGCAGCGCGCGGCGAACCGCTCGGCGCAGCTCCATCTCGTGCACGACGGTCGCGGCGAGCTGCTCGAGCGCGCGGCCCTCGTCCGCCGTCGCGGTCCGCGAGTCGTCGTCGAGAACGCACAGCGTCCCGAGCGCGACGTGATCGTGGGTGATCAGCGGCACGGTGCGCAGGACGCCGAGTCCGAGCCGGGCGGCGACCGCCGCATCGGACAGCTCGCGTGGATCGATGTCGGGGACTGGCGGTGCGAGGGCTCGACGATCGACCGCGAACGAGGTCGACCCTCCGACGTCGGCGCCGCCGTCCCGCGGGGCGGGCTCCTCAGCCTGCTGGGTGATCCGGACGATGGCGACCGGTGCCTGAGTCAGGCGGACAGCCAGTGCGGCGACGTCCCGGAACGAGCCGTGGGGAGGCGTGTCGAACAGGTCGTACCGACGCGCAGCTGATCCGGTCCGGTGGCCCGTCGTCGCGGACGTCGAGCGGTCCGCGATCCTGAACTGGCGGAGGGCCACGATCACCGAGTCGAGGCTGACGCGGACCGACGGATCGCGCTCCACCATCGCCCGGATCGTGCGTGCGATCGCCGGCGGGGCCGAGGCGGGGATCGCGGGATCGCGTTCGAGACGCGCGAGCGCGGAGACCTCCGTCGTTCCCGGGTACTCGACGTGCCCGGTCAGCGCCTCGAGCAGCACGAGACCGAGCTGGTAGACGTCCGACTCCGGTCCGACGTGCTCACCGAGCACCTGCTCAGGGCTGAGATAGGCGGGAGTGCCGTGGGTCTGGTCCCCGCCGTCGAGCCGGTCCTCGTCCTGGACGGTCGCCAAGCCGAAGTCCGCGAGCTTGGCACGGAGGCGCCCGCCCCCGTCCCCGGAGGAGACCAGCAGCACGTTCGCCGGCTTCACGTCCCGGTGCACGATCCCGATCTCGTGCACGTACTCGAGGGCCTCGGCGAGGGTGACGCCGAGGTTCGCCACCTGGTCGGCGGACAACCGCGTGCC
>NZ_CAXTHO010000093.1:0-12013 GCF_964244015.1 uncultured Amnibacterium sp.
TGATCGAGGTGCGAGCGCAGCGAGCCTCGAGATCACCCGACAGCGAGCCGTTGCATCAGCCGGCGAGCGTCTCCGTGGGGGTCGGCGTCGGCGACGCCGTGTCGGTCGCCTCGGCCTCCGGCGTCCTCTTGGTCTTCGTGGGTGTCGGCGTGGGCGTGGGCACCAGCGTCGCGTACTGGGAGAGGCTGCCGGTCAGCACGGGCAGCCGCAGGTCCTCGTCCTTCGACGATGCGGTGAACGTGACCGGGAAGAGGCTGCCCGGCGTCGCGTCGACGTCGTCGAGGATCACGGAGGCGGAGCTCCCCGGCACGGACGCGTCCGGCGTCGACGGGTCGGTGGAGATGGACAGCAGGCCGTTCCCCGGGAGGTTCAGCCGCTTGGTCTCGATGCCCGTCGCGCTCGTCCACTGCAGCGTGACCTCGCTCGCCGTGGCCGAGGTGTTCGACAGCACGCCGATCAGCGAGGCGGTGTCGTCCTCGCCGTCGACCAGGAACACGTTGCGGATCTGCACGCTGCCGACCGACCCGTTCACGCCGTCGGAGGGGGTGTAGGACCGGGAGGTCTGCTGCGGGGTGATGAACTGGCAGCCGGCCAGGACGGTGGTCGCCAGCACGGTCACCGCGACGGATGCCGCGAGTCGCATCTTCACTGCAACACCCTCTCGTCCGGTCGGGTCCGCGGTGGTCTGGAGCGCGGTCCGATCGGGGGGCAGCCTACCGGACGGGCCCCCTCCGGCCCGGGGGCCGCCGCACCCTGCGCCTCCGCCCCCGCGAGGCTGGGAAACCGCCCGTGCTAGACTGGGGGCCGCTTTTCGGAAGGATGCGCATGCAATTCGAAGTCGGCGAGACGGTCGTCTACCCCCATCATGGAGCCGCCAAGATCGTCGAGGTGAAGAAGCGCACGGTCCGCGGCGAGGAGAAGGTCTACCTCAAGCTCAACGTGGCGCAGGGCGACCTCACCATCGAGGTCCCGGCCGAGAACGTCGACCTCGTCGGCGTCCGTGACGTGATCGGCAAGGAGGGGCTCGACCGGGTGTTCGAGGTGCTGCGCGCCCCGTTCATCGAGGAGCCCACCAACTGGTCCCGCCGCTACAAGGCGAACCTCGAGAAGCTCGCGTCCGGCGACGTCATCAAGGTGTCCGAGGTCGTCCGCGACCTGTGGCGCCGCGACCAGGATCGCGGCCTGTCCGCCGGTGAGAAGCGCATGCTCGCGAAGGCGCGGCAGATCCTGATCTCCGAGCTCGCACTCGCCGAGAAGACCGACGAGGAGCAGGCGTCGACCGTCCTCGACGAGGTGCTCGCCTCCTGACGGTCGCGATCGTCGTCGCCGCCGGCAACGGTGTGCGCCTCGGCCTCGGGATCCCCAAGGCTCTGGTCCCACTGGCAGGCCGTCCGATGCTCGACTGGGCATTGGACGGCGTGCTCGCCGCCCAGGTCGATCACGTGATCGTGGCTGCGCCACCGGCAGCGACCGGCGCGATCAGCGGCATCGTGGCCACGCGGAAGGCCGCCGACCGGGTGACGGTCGTCCCGGGCGGGGCGAGCCGCCAGGAATCGGTGGCGCTCGCCCTCGCAGGCGTCGCCGGCGACGAGGTCGTGCTCGTGCACGACGCAGCACGACCCCTCACCCCCGCCGGTCTCTTCGACCTGGTCAGGGCGGCGGTGGTCGCGACCGGTGGCGGAGTCGTCCCGGCGCTCACCCCCGCCGACACCGTCAAGCAGCTCGACGGCACCACGGTGGTCGGGACGCTCGACCGCTCGCGGCTGGCCGCGGTGCAGACGCCGCAGGGCTTCCCGGCCGGCGCCCTGCAGCAGGCGTACGCCGCTGCCGGTTCGGGTCACACCGACGATGCATCGGTGTTCACGGCGGCAGGCGGAGGCGTGACCGTCGTTCCCGGGGATCCGGCCGCCGCGAAGATCACCACGCTCTGGGACCTCCGCCGGGCCGAGCAGCTGCTCGCACCCCCTGCGGCGACCCGAACCGGCATCGGGGTCGACGTGCACGCGATCGATCCGACCCGGCCGCTGCGGCTCGGCGGGCTCGACTGGCCGGGGGAGCCGGGCCTCGCCGGGCACAGCGACGCCGACGTCGTGTGCCATGCGATCGCGGACGCGCTGCTGTCCGCCGGCGGGCTCGGCGATCTCGGCTCGCGCTTCGGCGTCGACCGCGCGGAGGAGGCGGGCAGGGCCGGCGTCGAGTTCGTCACACGGTCCGTCGCGCTGCTCGCCGACGCGGGATTCGTGCCGCTGTCGGTCGCCGTGCAGGTCATCGGCAACCGCCCGAGGGTCGGGCCGCGCCGCGCCGAGATCGTCGCGCTCCTGACCGCAGCCGTCGGTGCCCCCGTCTCGGTGGCCGGCACCACGAGCGACGGGCTCGGGCTCACCGGCCGTGGCGAGGGGGTGGCCGCGATCGCGACGGCCCTGGTCGGCACGGCGGTTCCCGTACCATCGGGGCCGTGACCGTCCGCCTGTACGACGCCAGGTCGCAGGCGCTCCGCGAGCTCGAACCGGTGGTCCCGGGTCGAGTCGGCATCTACGTCTGCGGGCCGACGGTGCAGTCGTCCCCGCACATCGGCCACATCCGCAGCGCGCTCTCCTACGACGTGCTGCGACGGTGGCTCGAGCACCGCGGGCTGCAGGTCACCCTCATCCGCAACGTCACCGACATCGACGACAAGATCCTCGACGCGGCGCCGCGCGCCGGCCGGGAGTGGTGGGCGCAGGCGTACCGCGTCGAGCTCGAGTTCTCGGCCGCCTACCGCGCCATCGGCATCCAGGAACCGACCTACGAGCCCCGGGCGACCGGGCACATCGGCGGGATGATCGACCTGATCCGCCGCCTGATCGACGCGGGCCACGCCTACCCGGCTCCCGACGGCTCCGGCGACGTCTACTTCGATGTGTCGTCGTGGCCGGACTACGGCGTGCTGACCCACCAGACCGCAGACGCGTTCGTCCCGGGTGATGGGGAGGACCGCGCCAAGCGCAGCCCGCGCGACTTCGCGCTCTGGAAGGGCCACAAGCCGATCGAGCCCGAGACCGCCGCGTGGCCGAGCCCGTGGGGTGCCGGCCGTCCCGGCTGGCACATCGAGTGCTCCGCGATGGCGGAGCGGTACCTCGGTCGCGAGTTCGACATCCACGGCGGCGGGCTGGACCTCCGGTTCCCGCACCACGAGAACGAGCTGGCGCAGTCGGTCGCCTCGGGCTCCCCGTTCGCGCGCCTGTGGGTGCACAACGGGCTCGTCACCGTCGCCGGGCAGAAGATGTCGAAGTCGCTCGGCAACTCCGTCTTCGCCGCCGACCTGCTCGGCGCGGCGCGCCCGCTGGTCGTGCGGTACGCGCTCGAGGCCGCGCACTACCGCTCCGACCTCGACCTGCACGACGGTGCGCTCGTGGAGGCGGAGGAGGCGCTGTCCCGCATCGAGCGATTCGAGCGCCGCGCGATCGACGCCGGTGCCCCCGCCGCCGCCGCCTTCGTGCCCGACGTGTTCGCCGCGGCGCTCGACGACGACCTCGGGGTGCCGCAGGCCCTCGCGGTGCTGCACGAGACGATCCGGCGCGGCAACCAGGCCCTCGACGCGGGTGAGCTGACGGTGGCGGGCGACGCACTGGCCGCGGTGCGCGCGATGACCGGTGTCCTCGGGATCGATCCGCTCGATCCGGCATGGGCCGCCGGTGCGCGGGACGATGGCAGCGGAGCGGCGCTCGATGCGCTCGTGCAGCGGCTGATCGAGGAACGACAGACTGCGCGGGGGTCCAGGGACTGGGCCGCCGCGGATCGGGTGCGTGACGAGCTGGCGGCCGCCGGCATCGTGCTCACCGACACGGGTGACGGGACGAGGTGGAGCATCGATGGCCGGTGATGCCAGGCGGCGCACGCCGAACAAGAAGGGCACGAAGATCGGGTCGGGAGGCCAGGGGCGTCAGGCGCTGGAGGGCAAGGGGCCGACGCCGAAGGCGGAGGATCGCACCTACCACCAGGCGCACAAGCGCAGGCAGCTGGCCGACCGGTCGGCAGCGAAGCGCAGCGACCCCCCGGCCGCGCGACCCGCCTCCAGGACGCCCAGGAAGAAGGCGTCGACCGAGGATCTCGTGACGGGCCGCAACGCGGTGCTCGAGGCGCTCCGCGCGAGGATCCCGGCGACCACGGTCTACATCGCGGCGCGGATGGAGGTGGACGACCGGATCCGGGAGACCCTCTCCATCGCGAACAAGCGCGACATCCCGGTGCTGGAGATCATGCGGCCCGAGCTCGACCGCCTCACCGGCGGCGACCTCCTCCACCAGGGCATCGCCCTGGCTGTCAAGCCGTACGAGTACGCGCACCCGATGGACCTGCTGCAGAAGGGCAGCCCGTCGCTGGTCGTCGCGCTCGACGGGGTCACCGATCCCCGCAACCTCGGCGCGATCATCCGGTCCGTCGCGGCGTTCGGCGGGGACGGCGTCGTGCTGCCGCAGCGGCGCTCGGTCGGGGTCACCCCGGCCGCGTGGCGCGCTTCCGCCGGCGCGATCGCGCGAGTCCCGGTCGCGATGGCGTCGAACCTCGCGCAGACCATCACCGCGTACAAGCAGGCCGGCGTCTTCGTCGTCGGCCTCGACGGCGGGGGAGACGTCACGCTCCCCGCCTTCGACCTGGCGGACAGGCCGCTGCTCGTCGTCGCGGGCAGCGAGGGCCAGGGCCTATCCCGCCTCGTCCGTGATCTGTGCGACCAGATCGTCTCGATCCCGATCGGCCGCTCCACGGAATCCCTGAACGCCTCGGTGGCCACCTCCATAGCCCTGTACGCGATAGCCGCCACCCGAGCCGCCGCCGAATAGAGCACGACAGCAGGACTCAGCACCATCAGCAGGATTCAGCGCACGAATCCGTCCTGCTCATCGTGCTGAGTCCTGCTCTTGCGGTGCCGAAGCGGAATCGGCTCCTCCACAGGCCGTATTCCCCGCGCGGAGGAGGATCCGGCCGCTCGGCGGGCACGCCCACCCCCACGCTGTCGGCCATGGGCAGATTCTCGATGTTCACCACCGCCGAGCTCCGCGCGCACGGCGAAACCATCAACACCATCCGGGACTCCATCGCAGCTGGCATGCGCTTCCGGATCATCAAGGGTTGGTACGGCACCCCGGCGACACCGAAGGATGCGGTGCTCGCGATGCGGATGGGCGGGCGACTCGGCTGCGTCTCAGCGCTGAAGCTCCTCGGTGCATGGGTGCCGCCCGACCTCGGTACCCATGTCGTCTTCGCGACTTCCGCCTCCGGACGCCGAACCGCCGGCCGAGAGCAGGGTGAGTCCGTCGTCCGGCACTGGAGCGCGAAGCGCGATCACACCGGAAGCGCCTTCGGCGTCGTACCCGTGGAGGTCGCGATCGCCGATGCACTCAGCTGCCTCCCGCCGCACCTCCTCATCGCCGTGCTCGATTCGCTGCTGCACCTCGGGATGATCTCGAGGAACCGGCTCGAAGCGATCATCAGGCGAGGGCCGAAGCGGGTCCATCATCTGATCGACCATCTGGAGCCGCGCAGCGAGTCCGGGATCGAATCGATCGTGCGATATCTGCTCGCCATCGCAGGGATCCCATCCGATGTGCAGGTCACGATGCTCAGCGGCGATCGCACGGACATCGAGATCGGCGACTGGCTCGTTATCGAAGCCGATGGCCGCGAGACGCACGCGAAGGAGAAGGCGTTCACCGCCGATCGCGTTCGCGTCGTCCGTCTGATGCGGGAGGGGCGGATCGTTCTGCAGTTCGCCTACGCGACGATCATGTACGACTACGAGTTCGTCCTGGCCGCGATTTGCGACGTGATGGACCGGCACGCTCCGGTCGCATGAGCACTACAGCAGGAAGAATTCACTCCAGCAGGAAGAAAACGCCTCGGAATGCCTGCTGAAGCAAATACTTCCTGCTGTCGTGCTCGGTCAGACGGTGGCGCGCCAGTCCTCCGGGCCTTGGGAGACGCGGATCGGGGTCGTGATCGATTCCGTGATCGGCTCGAGCAGGGCGGCTTCGTCGCGGCGGTGGCGGAGGATGTCCTCGACGTAGGAGGAGAGCGCCTCGGCCAGCGGAACGTCCCGCGTCTGCCGTTGCGACATGAACCAGCGGTGCTCCAGCACCTGGTGGAAGACCTCGGCGGGCTCCAGCTTGCCGCGCAGGTCGCGCGGGATGGATCGGATCACGGGCTCGAACACGCCTGCGACCCACTCGTGGGCAGCCATCTCCTCGTCCATCTGGCTGCGGCCGAACGCGTGGTGCCATTGGTCCAGGTCGTTCAGGAGGCGGCGGGCCTGGTTCTCCTCCGCGTCCAGCCCGGTCAGGCGCAGGAGGCGGCGGGTGTGGTGCCCGGCGTCCACGACCTTCGGCTGGATGACGACCTCGTTGCCGCCTTGACCGGTGCGGATCGACAGCTCCTCGATGTCGAATCCGAGCGCGTTCAGGCGGTCGACGCGCTCGTTGATCCGCCAGCGCTCGGAGGAGGAGAACGACTCCCTGCCCATCAGCTCGTTCCAGAGCATCCGGTACTGCGACACGATGCGCTCGCTCGTGACGAGCGGATCGAGGTCCTCGTCGACATGGCCGCCGGCGGCGAGGTCCATCAGCTCGCCGGCGATGTTCACGCGCGCCAGCTCCAGGTCGTTCTCGCGCTGCCCCTTCGAGAGGCCGCTGGTGTAGAGCTTGCCCGTCTCGGCATCGACGAGATACGCGGCGAACGCACCGGCGTCACGCCGGAACAGCGTGTTCGACAACGACACGTCGCCCCAGAAGAACCCGATCACGTGCAGCCGGACGAGCAGCAGTGCGAGCGCGTCGGCGAGCCGCGTCGCCGTGTCCGGCCGCAGCGTCTGCGAGAACAGCGCCCGGTACGGCAGGGAGAACCGGAGGTGCCGGGTGACCAGCACCGTGTTCAGCTCCGCGCCGTTCTCGTCGAGCCGGCCGCTGATCACAGCGACCGGCTCGACGCACGGCACATCCATGCGCGCCAGCGTTCGGAGCATGTCGTACTCGCGCTGGGCGAGTTCGGTGGACGTCTCCTTCACCGCGACGACGTACCCCGAGAGGTTCGCGAAGCGGACGACGTGCCGGGAGATCCCCTTCGGCAGGGCCGCGATGTGCTCTGCGGTCCACTGCTCGAGGGGGATGCTCCACGGCAGATCCAGCAGCGCCGGGTCGACCGTCGCCGCCGTGATGGAGAGGGAGGCTCCGAACGAGTCGCTCAAGCCGTGACTGCGGCCGAGAGTCGCGCCCCGGACTCGACGTCGAACACGTGGGTGTGGTTCTGCTGCGGGTGCAGGTACACCGTCTCGGCGACCTGCGGGTGCGACCGGCCGTCGACGCGAGCGACGATGTCGGTGCGGCGGCCGTTCACGTCCGCGTGACCGTAGAGGTAGCCGTCCGCGCCGAGCTCCTCGACCAGGTCGACGACGACGGGGAGACCGTCGCCCCTCGAGCTGGAGACCTCGAGATCCTCCGGACGCACACCGATCGTGACCTGCTTGCCCGTTGAGCCGGCGATCGTCTCGCGCGTGAGCGGGATGAGCGTCTCGCCGAACTTCGCGCCGCCCTCGACCAGGTCGGTCGGGAACAGGTTCATCGCGGGGCTGCCGATGAATCCCGCGACGAACACGTTGTCGGGGCGCTCGTACAGGTCACGCGGGCTGCCGACCTGCTGGAGGACGCCGTCCTTCAGCACGCAGATCCGGTCGCCCATGGTGAGCGCCTCGGTCTGGTCGTGGGTGACGTACACGGTCGTGACGCCGAGACGACGCTGCAGCGACGCGATCTGCGTTCTCGTCTGCACGCGCAGCTTGGCGTCGAGGTTCGACAGCGGCTCGTCCATGAGGAACACCTGCGGCTGACGGACGATGGCGCGACCCATCGCGACGCGCTGACGCTGACCACCGGAGAGCGCCTTCGGCTTGCGAGCGAGGTAGGGCTCGAGGTCGAGCAGCTTCGCCGCCTCCAGCACGCGGTTGGCACGCTCGTCCTTGCTGATGCCGGCGATCTTGAGCGCGAAGCCCATGTTCTCGGCGACCGTCATGTGCGGGTACAGCGCGTAGTTCTGGAAGACCATCGCGATGTCGCGGTCCTTCGGCGGGATGTCGGTGACGTCCCGCTCGCCGATGTAGATGTGGCCGTCGTTGACCTCTTCGAGGCCCGCGAGCATGCGGAGGGAGGTCGACTTGCCGCAGCCGGAGGGGCCGACGAGCACGAGGAACTCGCCGTCGGCGATGTCGAGGCTGAGGGCGTCCACCGCGGCGCGGGTGCCGCCCGGGTACAGACGTGTCGCGTGATCGAACGTGACGGTTGCCATCGCTGTTTCTCCTTCACCGGCAGGTACGTGCCGGACGATCCGTAGTGAGGATGACCAATGGTCATGCCCGGCTCCATCGCCGGGCACGCTCAGTATGCCACTCGCCCGCATCCCCGTCAGCGGGGAGCCTCCGCATCGGGCATACGGGCGCCGGTTACGATGCCTGCCCGTGCCGCCGGTCGGTCGGTACAGGAGGGATCCATGACCAACGCGCCGAGAGGGTCGAAGAACGAGCGACGTGACGCCGCCCGCGAGAAGGCCCGCGAGCAGCGCCTCCGTCAGCAGCGCCGCGAACGCCGCAACAAGGTCGCGCTGCAGGCGACGATCGGCGTCGTCATCATCGCCATCGTCGCAGTGGTGGCCGTCATCATCGTGAACTCGGTGCGCCCGCCGGGGCCCGGCCCGAGGAACATGGCGAACGGCGGCATCTCGATCGAGGGCGCCGGCCTGACCGCTGTGACGACCGCGGCCCCTTCTGCGGACGCGACGCCGACTCCGCAGACGACGGTCAAAGGCGGGAAGGTGTTGATCCAGGCGTACGAGGACTTCGGCTGCCCCGCGTGCCAAACCTTCGAGCAGACCTCCGGGACGCAGATCAAGGCGCTGATCACGAGCGGCGCGGCGGTTGTGCAGTACCACCCGATCGCGATCCTCGACCAGCGCTTCACCGACGGCAATTACTCGACCCGTGCCGCAAATGCGGCCGCAGCGGTCGCGAACTACTCGCCGAACACCTTTCCGGCGTTCCACTCGCTGCTCTATGAGACCAGCGTGCAGCCGAAGGAAGGCACCGCGGGCCTGACGGACGACCGCCTCATCGCACTGGTCAAGCAGGTCAAGCCGACCAACCTCGCTCAGATCACGAAGGCGATCAGGGACCAGACGTTCAAGAACTGGGTGGGCCAGCGCACCGACGAGTTCACGAGTGACAGCGGTCCGCTGAAGGGTGTCGACTTCAGCCAACGCCTCCTGCCGGATGGGTCGCCAGCCGGGCCGAGCACGCCGACGGTGCTCGTCAACGGCCAGTACTGGGACGGCAAGACCGACTTCGGCAGCTTCGTCACCAGTGTCGGCGGCGCCATCTCGACGGCATCTCCGACACCGACACCGACACCGACGCCGAGCGCCTCGAACTGACGCGTGCACGAAGCGGGCCCTTCTCGAACACTCGAGGAGGGCCCGCTTCGTCGGGCCGAGAGTCGGAATCGAACCGACGACATCCGCATTACAAGGGCGGCGCTCTACCGACTGAGCTATCCCGGCATCGCGTCAAGTCTACGAAGGCCCGCTGCGCTCGCACCTCGACCAGCGGGTGCGGGTAGGGGCGGGGGCCGCTCAGGCCTCGGCGCCCTCGTCGAAGGTCAGCGAGACCGAGTTCATGCAGAAGCGGTCGCCGGTCGGGGTCTGCGGGGCGTCGTCGAACAGGTGACCGAGGTGGGAGCCGCAGCGGGCGCACAGCACCTCGGTGCGCGTCATGCCCCACGCCCGATCCGACTTCAGCGTGACGGCATCGGGGGAGACCGGCTCGAAGAACGACGGCCAGCCCGAGCCGGAGTCGAACTTCGTCGTCGAGGTGAACAGTGCGGCGTCGCACGCCCTGCAGCGGAAGATCCCGTCGCGGTGCTCGTCGAGCAGGGCACCGGACCACGGCCGCTCGGTCGCGGCCTGACGCAGGACCTTGAACGCATCCGGGTCGAGCGCGGCCTTCCACTCGGACTCGGTCTTGGTCACTTCGTAGGTCATCGCGGCCCTCCACCTGCTTCAGTGCTGCTTGTGTCCATTCGGACACGGCGTTTCGCTTCCGCCTTCTTCCGCGTCAGCCCTTTTAGCATCCCTGATATTCCCCGAACGCGGGGCGCAGCACGGAAGGACACCGAACGACGTGGACGACACCGTGCCCCCCGCAGGCCGAGAGCCCGATCTCTCGGCCAGGGACCTCGACATCCTCGCCTTCGAGCGCGCCTGGTGGCGCCGCGGGGGGAGGAAGGAGGAGGCCATCCGCGAGGAGTTCGGCATCTCCGCCGCCCGCTACTACCAGGTGCTCGGTGCGCTGATCGAGACGCCCACCGCGCTGCGGGAGGATCCGATGCTCGTGAAGCGCCTCCAGCGCCTCCGCGACGCCCGAACGGTACGGCGCGCCGATCTGCTGCGCCGGCACTCGAGCTGAGCGCGACGGGTGCCGTGCCGGTGATCCCCGGAGCGGCCATCGGGTCAGGACACGGCGCAGGAACACGGAGAGCAGTGGCACGAGGCACGACCGCGCGGGCGCGCGATCGGTTCGACGACGTCCCCGAGGACCTCGCCAGGGTCGGCGCTCATCGTGCGCCCTCGCGACGGCGCGGCGTCACGATCTTCGCGTGGGCCGCGCTCGCGACCGGGGTGCTCGTGGGGGCAGGGGTGCTCGGTCTCTCCGCGATCGAGCGGGGTGCGATCGGCACGGTCGGCACCTCGACCGGCACGTCGTCGTCGGCTGCCGCAGCACGGCCCGCGGCCACCGTCGATCCGGCCGCGACCGTCGTCATCCTGAACGCCACGACGACCTCCGGGCTCGCGAAGAACGCTGCGACGACCGCCGAGGCGGCCGACTGGAAGGTCGCGTCGACCGCGAACGCGGACACGACCGACGTGAAGCTCTCCACCGTCTACTACAGCGCCGCGTCCCAGCTCGGTGCTGCGCTCGGTCTGGCGAAGTCGCTCGAGATCGGCCGCACCCCGGTGCAGACCAAGCGGTTCGACGTGCAGGGCGAGTCGCGCCTCACGGTCGTCCTCGGCGCCGATTACACCCCCTCCTCCTGACCCGGTCCGCCCGCCTCGCGTCGCGCGTGTTTCCGCGCTGTTTCCGGTGTGTTGAGATGCGGCGCCGGAGGCGCGCAGAGTGTGTTGCGGCCTCCCGCACGGCCCGCTGCCGTCGCTAGATTGCGGTCACGCAGCGGGGGAGGGCCTCGCCGGCAGGCAGGGAGCAGCCCCCGATGGCAACTGGTGTCGTGAAGTGGTTCAACGCCGAGAAGGGCTACGGCTTCATCACCGTGGACGAGGGTGGACAGGACGTGTTCGTGCACTTCTCCGCGATCGAGATGAACGGCTACCGCTCCCTTGCGGAGGGCCAGCGCGTCGAGTTCGAGATCGGCGCCGGTCCGAAGGGCCCCCAGGCGGAGGCGGTCAAGCCTGCTTGAGACCCCCGGGCTGCACGCGCCTCGGTGATCCGCCGACGGCGCAGCGGGTGCACGCCGGCTGCGCGGCTTGCACTCCCTCATGGTGACTGCCAGAATGAGTTGGCACTCGGTCTCGTAGAGTGCCAGGCGCAGTGGCCGCATCCAGTCGGCTCGCGCAGTTCCTGTTGTCACCGTCCAGGGAGGACGAAGCACCTATGGCGAAGATCATTGCCTTTGACGAAGAGGCCCGTCGTGGCCTCGAACGCGGACTGAACATCCTCGCCGACGCGGTCCGCGTCACACTCGGCCCGCGTGGCCGCAACGTCGTGCTCGAGAAGAAGTGGGGCGCCCCCACGATCACGAACGACGGCGTCTCGATCGCCAAGGAGATCGAGCTCGAGGACCCGTACGAGAAGATCGGCGCGGAACTCGTCAAGGAGGTCGCCAAGAAGACCGATGACGTCGCCGGTGACGGAACGACCACCTCGGTCGTGCTCGCCCAGGCGCTGGTGCGCGAGGGCCTGCGCAACGTCGCGGCCGGCGCCGACCCGATC
>NZ_CAXTHO010000094.1:0-11979 GCF_964244015.1 uncultured Amnibacterium sp.
GCGGGCGAGACCGGCGCCCGCCCCACCGGGACGCGCTTCCGACTCGCCATCCATCTCACGCGGGACGCGAACTGGAGCTGGTTCGCCTCCGGAACGAGAACGGGCTCCGATGTCCAGGTCGTCGCGGTGGGCGCCGGCGCTGCATCGTCGGGGCCGGCCCAGTACGCCGAGTTCACCGCACGGTCCTCCACCGTGATCACCGCGATCATGATCGAGTCGACCGGGCGGACACCCTTCATCTGGCAGCTGCAGGCCTGCACGCCCGACTGACGCCGGGGCGGGTCACCCCGATGCTCAGCGCATCACTCCAGCCATCGCGGATGCCAGGCAGCGCCGACCCGCCCTCTGTCGCACGGTCGGCGTAGCGTCCAGGCACTGGTCGACGGGGATGGGGGCGTCATGGATCATGGTCTGACCCGCCGGTCCCTTCTCGCAGCGGGTGCGGGCATCGGGCTGGCCGGGGTGCTCGCCGCCTGCACGGACATCTCGCCGACGCCCACGCCCTCCGCGCGCTCATCCGGGCCCGCCTCCAGCACCACGGCCCCCTCCGGGCCCAACTCGTGGAGCGAGCTCGGCGCCGCGACGACGGGCGCGCTCCTGCGAGCGGGGTCGCCGGGATGGGACTCGGCGCGAGTGCTGCGCGATCCCCGGTTCGACGACGCCGACCCGCTGGGCATCCTCCGCGCGGCGAGCCCGAGGGACGTCGTCGCGGGGCTCGCCTTCGCGCGGACCACCGGGACGCCCGTCGCGCTCCGGTCCGGCGGGCACTCCTACACCGGCTGGTCTGCCGGCGGCGCTGCCGGCACGGGCGTGCCCAGGTCGCTCGTGATCAGCACCGCGGACCTCAACTCGATCGAGATCGAGCCGGACGGCGCCTCCGTCACCATCGGGCCCGGCGCGCGGCTGCTGGACGTGTACGAGAAGCTCGCCGGGGCCGGGCGGGCGATCGGCGCCGGGTCGTGCGCGACGGTCGGCATCGGCGGCCTCACGCTCGGCGGCGGCCTCGGGGTGCTGGTGCGGTCGTTCGGGCTCGCCTGCGACCAGCTCACCGCAGCCACGCTCGTCACGGCGGACGGGCGGGTGCACGCGGTGTCGGCACGCGCTGAGCCCGATCTGTTCTGGGCGTGCCGTGGAGGCGGCGGAGGCACGGTGGGCGTGGTCACCTCACTGACGTTCCGGACGCAGGCCGCTCCGGACGTCCTCATGTTCGAGGTGGTGTTCCCCTGGTCGGCGGCAGCAGCCGTCGTGGCCGCATGGCAGCGGTGGGCGCCCGCCGCCGACCGGAAGCTGTGGTCCTCGCTCAAGCTGCTCGGCGGATCGCTGCACCCGTCCGGCCCCCGGGTCGCGGTCATCGGGACCTGGACGGGAGCGAAGACCGGTGCCGACGCCTCGGTCGACGGGTTCGTCCGCGACACCGGCGCGACGCCCCTCAGCCACACGGCGACCGCGACGAGCTACGGCGACGCGATGCGCAGGTACGCCGGGAACGGCGCGCGCGTCTCGGAGGCGGCCAGCTCGTCGATCGGGACGCGGCAGCTCACCTCCGCGCAGATCGGGACGATGCTCGGCCAGGTCGAGAGGGCGTCGACCGTGGCCGGACTGACGGAGGGCGGGGTCGCTCTCGACGCGCTCGGTGGCGCCGTCGGGGATCTGGGGACGACGGACACGGCGTTCCCGTGGCGGACGGCACTGTGGACGGCGCAGTACACGGCCACCTTCCGCGACGGCGCGGATCCCGCACCGTACGACGCGTTCGTGCGGCGGTTCCGGGCGGCGATGCGGCCAGCCTGGGGTGATTCGGCCTACGCGAACTACTGCGACGCGAGCATCACCGATCCGACCGCGTACTTCGGCGTCAACACCTCCCGGCTGCACCGGATCGCGCAGGACGCCGACCCGCACGGCATGTTCGCGCAGCCGCACTGGGTGTGATCGCCGATCCGCTGATCGTGCCCGCCGAGCGGACCGCGGGAGCCCGGCTCAGGGCAGGCGCAGCAGCACCTCCAGCAACGCGTCGCCGAAGCCCTCCGGAACCTCGAGCACCACGGTGTGGCGCGCGCCCGCCTGCAGCGGATAGCCGACGAACCGACCGCGGAGGTCGACCAGGGTCTGCCCCCGGCCGGGACCGGCGGTGTCGTCGATCTCGACCGGCACGACCGGAGCGAGGGTCGGCACGACCAGACCGAGCGCGATCGCCCCCGCGAGCGGATCGTGCAGGGCGCAGGACGGGCGGCCGAGAATCGGCGTGTAGAACTGGAAGTACACGCCCAGCATCGCCGCGAGCGCCTGCGGCGACGCACCGCCCGCGGCGAGGGCCACGCGGTGCGACTCCTCGAAGCGCGCGTGCATCGTCACGTCCAGCCCGACCATCGTGATCGGCCAGGAGGCGGAGAACACCCGGTTCGCGGCGACCGCGTCGTTCCAGATGTTCGCCTCCGCGACGGCGGAGACGTTCCCCGGCGCCGAGGCCGCGCCGCCCATGATCACGACCTGGGCGACCAGCGACGGCAGCGCGGGGTCCCGCTCGAGCGCCAGCGCGAGGTTCGTGAGCGGCCCGATCGCGAGCACCCGCAGGGATCCCGGGTGCTCGTGCGCGAGTCGGATCAGCATGTCCGCCGCGGACTCGTCGACGGGCTCTCCGGCCCGAGGCAGCACGATCTCGCCGACCCCGTTCACGCCGTGCACCTTCGCGCCTTCGGTCGGGTCGAACACACCGCCGATCGGATCGTGCTCGCCGACGGCGACCGGGATGTCGGGCCGGCCCATCAGCGCGAGCAGGTCCAGCGTGTTCCGAGCGCCGCCGGCTGCGGCCAGGTTGCCGCTGACCGTGCCGACGCCCCGCAGGTCGGCCCCCTGCGCGACGAGCAGACCGAGGGTCAGCGCGTCGTCGACGCCGGTGTCGCAGTCCAGGTACCAGGGCGCGCCGCTCATGCAGCGGTCGCCAGGTACGCGTGCCAGTCGGCCTGCGGGCGCTCCACGCCCCGCACCAGCCACGTCGTGCCGTGCGGCATCTTCGGCGTCGTCCTCAGGGTCCACCCCATCTCGGAGGGCGTCCGGTCGCCCTTCGTGTTGTTGCATGCCAGGCAGCAGGCGGCCAGGTTCTCCCAGCTGTCCGCACCACCGCGCGAGCGGGGCAGCACGTGGTCGATCGTCGTCGCGCCCCTGCCGCAGTAGCAGCACCGGAACTCGTCCCGCCGCAGCACCCCGCGACGCGTGACCGGCACGCGGCGTAGCCCCGGCATGCGCACGTAGCGGGTCAGGACGATGACGCTGGGGCGCTGCCACGCGCCGGAGGCCGCGAAGACGGGATGGCTGTCATCCGCCGAGACGACGGTCGCCTTCCCGTTCAGCACGAGCACGAGCGCACGTTTGAAGGACACGACCGCGAGGGGCTCGTATCCGGCGTTCAGGACCAGGGTTCGCATGGAGCGTTCCTCTCGAAGCGGCCTGCACGGCTTGCAGGGGTTCGTTCTCGGCGCCGAGCCGCCGGCGGGTGCCGCCGACTCCGATGCGGCCAGCGGGCGATGGGCGCCCGGTGACGAAGAAGGGCGCCGTCCGACGGACGACACCCTGCTTCTCACGCACCGCTGACGGTATGGAGCGTCGTCGCTGATCGACGCTGCTGTGACGGGTACCGAGCAGGCCGGCGGACGTGGACCGTCCCCACCTGCTGCCACCCGTCACTGCGATCCTTCCGCCGGGGTCTCGATCGCCAGGCTAAAGGACGCGTACGACCGCGCACGCACGATCCCGGAATGTGGAACCCGACCGTAACGAGGCGTTCACACGCCGGCGGTGCTGCAGCCGCGGTCAGATGCCGAAGCGCTCGAAGTGGACCGCGCTCGTCCAGAGCTTCTGCACGCGCACCCTGGCCCCCGGGTACGGCGCGTGCAGGATCATCCCGTCGCCCGCGTAGAAGGCGTCGTGCGAGTCGTCGTCGAACATGACGATGTCGCCCGGCTGGGCGTCCGCCTCCGAGATCGGTGTCCCGATGGCGTCCTGGGCGCGCACGGAGTGGGGCAGGCTCACGCCGTACTGCGCGTAGACGAACATCACGAAGCCCGAGCAGTCGAAGCCGCTCGGGTCGGCGCCGCCGAAGACGTAGGGCACCCCGATGTACTGCAGCGCCGTGCTGTAGACCGCGTCGAGGCTGAACGGCGGGCGCGCCGGGTTGGAGGCGTAGGCCTTCACGTAGTCCTCGGCGCTGGGGCCCGAGTACGACGTGAACTGCCTCGCGTAGTCGCGGCGGAGCAGCGTCGCGGAGGAGGTGGCCGCGAAGGTGTCGCGGTCGGCCTTCGCCGCCACGATCTCGGTGCCGGCCGCGAACTGCTGCTCGCCGTCGTCGGTGACGGTCCGGCCGGCCACCACGTTGTCACCGATCGTGTGCGGATCGACGGCGTAGGAGGGCAGAGCGAGGGTCGCGACCAGGCCCGTGGCGAACGCCATCACGAGTGCGGAGAGCACGACCCGGGACGCCGCGCGACGTCGCGGCGCCGAAGGCGTCGGCGTGGAGGGGACCGGCTGGGCGGCCCGGTGGACGCGGCGAGCATCGGGCCGATGGCCCTCACCGGTGCGGGCCGTCCGGCTCACCGGACGTCCGGACGTCCGCGATTCGTCGATACCCGGCGTTCCGCCCACGTGCACCTCCTGCGCAACTCGAACCGGAGGCGTCCTGCCCCCGAAAGCAGTGTCACGGTAACGAAACGCTCACACTCGACCCGCGCGACGCGCGGAGCGACCTTCGACTCGAAGTCGAAGGATCGCGCTGGTCGGGACGGGTGACAGATTGCATCCACCCACATACACTGTGAGCCCGTTCTCTATATAAAGGGGTCGTGGTGGCCGTCACGAGTGTGGACATCGATAAGCAGGTCCTCGACGAGGCCAAGCGGGCCTACGGCGTGCGGACCAACAGGGAAGCGATCGATCTGGCGCTGCGCGATGCGGTGATGCGTCGACACCAGCTGGAAGCGATCGACGAGCTGGCTGGCCTGCCCATCGACGTCGACCCGCAGCCCATCCGCTATGGCGCGGCCTGACCGCGCGGCACCAGTGCACCCTGGCGCATCGCCGCGCTTCCTGATCGACAACAGCGTCTGGAGCCGCCTCTCGACGGATCATGCCGTCGTCGAGGCGTTTCGGACACTGGTGACGCGAGCCAATCCGACCGCGGTCTACATCTGCCCGCCCGCGGCGGTCGAATACGGGTACAGCGCCCGCTCGGGCCCCGACCACACCCGCCTGGTTCAGTACGTCACGAGATTCGTCGACTGCCCCACCGCCCCGACCAGTGCGGAGGTGCTGCAGCTGCAGAACGCACTCTGGAACGGCGGTCTCCTCCGTGCAGTCGGCGCGACCGACACCCTCATCGCCGCGTACGGCATCGCCAATCAAGCGACCGTCGTGCACTACGACAGCGACTTCGACCACATCGCGGCCGTCCGCCCCGACTTCCAGCACCGATGGATCGTGCCGCGCGGCACGCTCTGACCCGCGCCTGAGCGGGCAGAGCAGGACACGTCCTGGAACGGGTCCTTCAGCCGTGCGCGCGTCAGCGCTGTACGAAGACGTGCACGGCGACCTCGGCGGGGAGGTCGAGCGCGTCGTCGAAGCCGTCGACCTCGAGGCGGACGCCGCGCGGCGTCACGGAGGCCATGGCCGTCGCGCCCGGCAGGACGCCGGTCGCCTTCAGCTCACCGAGCAGCTCGGGGTCGAACTGCGCCGGCTCACCGAGTCGGCGGATGACGACGGCGACGGGACCGCCGTGCGCCCGCACATGCGGCACGAGGGAGACGACGCCGTCGAGGAACTTGAGGGACGGCGAGACGCTGAGGTCGTCCAGCGACGGGATGGGATTGCCGTAGGGCGACTCGGTCGGGTGCCCGAGCATCTCGACGAGCCGGTCCTCCACCTGCTCGCTCATCACGTGCTCCCAGCGACACGCCTCCTCGTGCACGAACTCCCAGTCGAGTCCGATCACGTCGCTGAGCAGCCGCTCGGCGAGGCGGTGCTTGCGGAGCACGTGCACTGCCTTCATGCGACCGGCGGTCGTGAGCTCGAGGTGCCGATCGCCGGACACGATGACCAGGCCGTCCCGCTCCATGCGGGCGATCGTCTGCGAGACCGTGGGGCCCGAGTGCCCGAGGCGTTCCGAGATACGCGCCCGCAGCGGGACGATCGCCTCCTCCTCGAGGTCGAGGATCGTGCGCAGGTACATCTCGGTCGTATCGACGAGGTCCGTCACGGCAGCACTCCTCTCGGATCGGTTGCTCAGTGTACGGGGGGCGAGCCGACTCGAGGCCCGCGCCCGCGTGCGGGCCCGTAGGCTCGTCTTCCCGTGACGGACCTGGCGCATACCCTGACGATCCCTGCAGCGCTGCTGCCCGCCGACGGCCGGTTCGGCTGCGGTCCCTCGCGAGTGCGTGACGCGCAGATCGATGCCCTGGTCGCCGCCTCCCGCACCGTGCTCGGCACCTCGCACCGACAGCGCCCCGTCAGGGCGCTCGTCGGATCGGTGAAGCAGGGGCTCGCCGCGCTCCTCGGCGCGCGGGACGGCTACGAGGTCGTCGTCGGCAACGGCGGCTCGACCGCGTTCTGGGACGCGGCCGCGTTCGGCCTGATCGAGCGGAGGAGCGCGCACGGCACGTGGGGCGAGTTCGGGTCGAAGTTCGCGAAGGCGGCGAGCGCGCCGTGGCTCGCCGCGCCCGCGGTCACGAAGGCCGCGCCCGGGAGCCGCGCCGAGGTCGCCCCGGTGGCCGACGCCGACGTCTACGCGTGGCCGCACAACGAGACCTCCACCGGCGTCGCCGCGCCGGTCCGACGCGTCGCCGCGCCCGACGCGCTCACCGTCATCGACGCGACGAGCGCCGCGGGCGGCATCGCGTTCGCGGCCGAGGAGGCGGACGTCTACTACTTCGCGCCGCAGAAGAACCTCGGCTCGGACGGCGGACTGTGGTTCGCGCTGGTGTCGCCCGCCGCCGTCGAGCGCATCGAGCGGATCGCCGCGTCCGACCGCTACATCCCCGAGTTCCTGTCGCTGAAGACCGCGCTCGACAACTCGCGGCTCGACCAGACGCTGAACACCCCGGCGCTCACCACGCTGGTGCTGCTGGACTCGCAGCTCGAGTGGCTGAACGCGCAGGGCGGGCTCGACTGGGCCGCGGGCCGCACCGCGACGTCGTCGTCGCTGCTCTACCGGTGGGCGGAGGGGGTCGACTACGCCGCCCCGTTCGTGCAGAAGCCGGACGACCGGTCCCCCGTCGTCGTCACGATCGATTTCGACGGCGTCGACGCCTCGTCCGTCGCGGCGACGCTGCGGGTCAACGGCATCGTCGACACCGAGCCGTACCGGAAGCTCGGCCGCAACCAGCTGCGCATCGGTACGTTCGCCTCCGTCGAGCCGGCCGACGTCGAGGCGCTCATCGCGAGCATCGAGTACGTGGTCGAGCACGCCTGACCGTCGGCCGCTCCGTTCGGCGTGCTCGGCTCCTCAGGGGCCGCGGTCCTCGTCGGCCGGGCGGATCTCGCGCTCGTCGCCGTCAAGATCGTCGTCGTCGGGCTCGTCGTGGTCGTCGTCGTCCACGCCGTCGAGCTCCGTCTCGTCCAGCACGTCGAGGTCGTCGTCGACCGCGAGGTCGTCCTCGTCGATGTCGGCGTCCTCGTCGTCGGGCACCTCGTCGTCGTCGACGTCGATCTCGTCATCGGGCGAGTCCTCGCCCGGGTGGGGCTCGTCGGGGTGCTGGCGTCGCCACTCGGCGAGCCGCTCGGTCCACGGCACCCAGGGGGGTGCGAGCAGTGCGCCGTCGCCGGGCAGCAGCTCCACCTCCAGCACAGTCGCCTCATGATCCGGCAGGTCGGAGGTGGAGACGACCCACGACCACCCCGGGTACGCCGGCAGGGTGCAGGCGAACCGCAGGTCGATGACGCCGGGCTCCGGCTGCTCCGTGCCCAGCAGCCCGCCGACGTCGGCGGGATCGGTGATCTCGCTCAGCGCGACGAGCGCGAGGGCCGTCCGTTCGTCCTCCGTGACCGGCACGGTCAGCTGTCGAAGTCTTCGGCGACGCGGCGCAAGAGGGCGGCGATCCGCTGACCGTGCGCGCTGTCGGGGTAGCGGCCCCGTCGCAGGTTCGCGCCCTCGCGGTCGAGCAGCTTGATGAGGTCCTCGGTGCGCGCTGCCATGTCGTCGGCGGACGGGCGCTGCAGGCGCTGCAGGCTCGGCGGGGTCTCGAGCACGCGCACCGAGAGCGCCTGGGTGCCGCGCTTCCCGGCAGCGATACCGAACTCGAGCTTCGATCCGGCCTTCACGACCGCACCGGCGGGCAGCGCCGAGGCGTGCAGGAACACCTCCTGGCCGTCGTCCGCGGTGATGAAACCGAAGCCCTTGCTGTCGTCGTAGAACTTGACTTTGCCGGTGGGCATGGTGACCTCGTGAGAACGGGAACGTGGAAGCGGCGGGCCGGGCTGGGCCGGTTCGAGCCGCCCCAGCCTACCGGCGACGGAGGGTGCGGGCGTCGGGACCGGTAGGATCGCCGCCCGTGGCACAGGTCGATCCGGTGATGCCGCGCGCGCAGCGCGTCCTGGCGACCCTCGCGTTCACCGTGATCGGGCTCTCCGCAGCGTCGGTCATCGCACTGCTCGTCCTCACCGCCGCAGGGGTCTCCGGCGCGGCGTTCAGCAGCGGCGGCCTGCTCGTACTCAAGGTGCTTCCCCTGGTGGGGCTGCCGATCGGGCTGCTGCTCGTGATAACGCTCGTCGTCGTGCTCGCGGTGCGCCGGATGCGGGAGCAGCACTCTCAGCGCAATCGCCGCTGACACACGCTCCACTCCGTCAGCGCACCCGACGAAGTACCAGGAAGTACTCAGGCAGCGCGCAGAGACTGTCGCCCATGGCCTCAGAGCAGCCCCGCGTCCTCATCGTCGACGACGAGCCGAACATCCGTGACCTGCTGACGACGAGCCTCCGCTTCGCCGGGTTCGCCGTCCGTGCCGTGAGCAACGGCGCACAGGCGATCTCCGCGGTGCTGGAGGAGGAGCCGGACCTGATCATCCTCGACGTGATGCTGCCCGACATGAACGGCTTCGGCGTCACGAAGCGGCTGCGGGCGTCCGGGTACACCTCACCGATCCTGTTCCTGACGGCGAAGGACGACACCGAGGACAAGATCACGGGCCTCACCGTCGGCGGCGACGACTACGTCACGAAGCCGTTCAGCCTCGACGAGATCGTCGCGCGCATCAAGGCGATCCTGCGCCGCACGATGCACGCCGAGGAGGACGCGGTGATCCGCGCGGGCGAGCTCACCATGGACCAGGACACGCACGAGGTGACCGTCGGATCCGAGGCGATCGAGCTCTCCCCCACCGAGTTCAAGCTGCTGCGCTACCTGATGCTGAACCCGAACCGGGTCCTGTCGAAGGCGCAGATCCTCGACCACGTCTGGGAGTACGACTTCAACGGCGACGCCGGGATCGTGGAGTCCTACATCTCGTACCTGCGCCGCAAGCTCGACGCGCACTCGGCCGAGCCGATCATCCAGACCAAGCGCGGCTTCGGCTACATGCTGAAGGCGGCGAAGGTCTGACCTGCTGCGGCGAGGAGGCCGTGCAGCGCGTTCACCGCCTCCTCCGCGCAAGATGATCACGACCATGCGAGCGGCCATCGGAGAGTGGTGGAACGGGATCTCGCTGCGCGCGAAGATCACCGGCGTCACCGTACTCGTGCTCACGCTCGGTCTGGTCGCCTCCGGGTTCGGCACGACGACGGTCCTCCGGGACTACCTCATCGCCGATGCGGACACCCAGATCACCCAGACGCTGAAGGCCGTGACGGCGGAGACGGCCGCCACCGACGAGAACTCCGCCGCGACGCAGTTCGTCTTCGCGCACCTGGATCGAGACGGTGCGGTCATCAGGACCAACCCGGCGTGGAAGCGGTTCGCACCCTCGATCCCCACGATCTCCGAGGCGGACATCAGCGCCTACGAGAAGCCCTTCCTCGTGAAGAAGGACAACGTCGGGGCGTTCCGCGTGGCGGCGAAGCAGCTCGACGACGACACGATCGCGGTGCTGGGCACCCCGCTCGGCAGCATCAACCGTCTGATCGCCCAGCTCTTCACCCTGTTCTTCGTGTTCGGCATCGGTGCCGTGATCGCGGGCGGTGTGCTCACGCGCGTGCTGGTCGGCTCGACGTTCTCACCGCTGAAACGGGTCGAGCGCACCGCGGCCGCCATCGCCGACGGCGACTTCGGGCAGCGGCTCGGCAACACGTCGCCGAACACCGAGGTCGGGCGGCTCAACCGGTCACTGAACCGGATGCTGAACCAGATCGACGGCGCGCTCGCCGACCGGGCCAGGACCATCGACCAGATGCGGCGGTTCGTCGGGGATGCGAGCCATGAGCTGCGGACCCCGCTCGTCTCGGTGCGCGGCTACGCCGAGCTGTACCGGATGGGCGCCCTCCAGTCGCGGGAGGACGTCTCGTCGGCGATGGACCGCATCGAGCGGGAGGCGATCCGGCTCGGCGCACTCGTCACGGACCTGCTCGCGCTCGCCCGGCTCGACGAGGCCCGCGAGCTGAAGCGCACCGTCGTCGAGCTGCTCCCGGTCGCGCACGATGCGGCGTTGGACGCCCGCGCACTCGCGCCGAGCAGGCCGATCCGGGTGATCGGGCACGACCCGGAGCAGCAGACGGGTGCGATCGAGATCCTCCGGCCGGTCATCGACGACACGAGCGAGGCCGAGGGAGCGACGACCACCGCGAGCCCGCTGTCCCGTCGCGGGGCGGTGAGCCCGGAGGCTGCGAGCGTCACCGGCTCGCTGCGCCTCGCATCCGCCCGCCTGCTGCGTGCGCGACGCCGGGCGCGCGACAGCGCCGACGAGGCGCCCGCAGCGATCGTGACCGGCACCGCGCCGCCGATCGTCGCCGCCGAGGAGGACAAGCTCCGCCAGGTGCTGGCGAACCTGATCGGCAACGCCATCCGGTTCACCCCGGAGGGGTCACCGATCGAGATCGCGACCTACGGCGACAAAGCGCGCGGTGTCGCCGTGCTGGAGGTCATCGACCACGGCGAGGGCATCCCTCCGCAGGTCAGGGACAAGATCTTCCAGCGCTTCTGGCGTGCCGATTCCTCCCGCACCCGCGACACGGGTGGCGCAGGACTCGGCCTCGCGATCGTGTCCGCGATCGTCGGCGCGCACCAGGGCACCATCGGCATCTCGGAGACCGCCGGCGGCGGCGCGACCTTCAGAGTCACGCTTCCGCTCCTCCCCAGCGGCCAGAACGAGCCGGAAGCCGATCAGGAGCCGCAACGCGGCGAGGGGCAGCTGTCCGCCTCCTAGCGTGACGCCTCCGCCCGGGATTCCTCGGGCGTCCGAACAGGAGGCAATCATGACCAGATTCACCGTCGACAGCGACGCGGTCGACACCGCGGCGGGCGCGATCACCGCCACCGTCTCCCGGCTGCAGGGCGAGGTGTCGTCGCTGCACGGTCAGCTGGAGGCGTTGCAGGGCGTCTGGACCGGCTCCGCCGCCGTCGCTTTTCAAGGGGTGGTGCAGCAGTGGCGCACGACGCAGGTGAACGTCGAGCAGGTGCTCGCATCCATCGACCGCGCCCTGCGCGCCGCCGGCCAGCAGTACGTCGAGACCGAGCTGGCGAACGCGAGGCTCTTCGGCTGACCCTGCGCTCCGCTGGCACACGCTGGTCGAGGTGCGAGCGAAGCACGCCCACACGCTGGTCGAGGTGCGAGCGAAGCGAGCCTCGAGACCACCCCGAACCGACCGGCCGTCCGCCCAGGTCGGGGGTGGACACTCCAAGAGCCTCAGCACACCGCCCAAGACAGGCTCAAGGGCCTCCTCGATCAGAGGATGACCAACAGCCGGAGGTGGCGCGCGTCCAGCGCGCCGCCTTACGGCACGAGTGTGGATCCGCTCGCGGATCCACACTCCTGAACGACGAAATGCCCGGCCCCCTCGGGCCGGGCA
>NZ_CAXTHO010000095.1:0-11767 GCF_964244015.1 uncultured Amnibacterium sp.
GTCCGAGAGGGCGAAGCTGAACCCGCCCGGCTGGTGCAGCGCCACGTCGATGCCCGCATCCGCCTGGAGGAGCCGCGCGAGGCTCGGCCAGAGCCGGGCCGAGTTCTGGGTCCAGGCGGCGTACTCGGGCATGCCCGCACCCTTCGACTGCACCCAGACGAGGGCGAAGTTCCCGCGCGAGGCGCGGTAGGCGATGTCGCCCTCGTCGAGCATCACGACCCGCGCACCGCCGCGTGCGAGACCGTAGGCGACGGCGGAGCCGACGAGCCCGCCGCCGATGACGACGACGTCCGGCTCGGACGCGGGAGTTGGCATCGGCATCATCCCTTGCTCGTGCCCAAGAAGAGGCGGTCGAGCCCGAACAGCCGGTCCTGGACACCCTGCAGCAGCAGGGTCGGGGCGCGCATGCCGGACAGCACGGTCGAGGGCGAGGACCGCTGCAGCAGCGCGAGGTCCGCGGCGGTCGGCGAGCCGCCGGTGACGAGGCGCCGGTACAGGTCGCAGAACGCGGTCGTGAACCGCCCGCAGGCGTTCGCCGACCCGGTGATGCCCGCGCCGAACAGGCGGGCCGACCAGCCGACCTTGAAGTCCCGGAGCGGGCTGCTCGCGCCGCCCGAGACCGTGCCGGCCGATGGCGGCGCGAGCGCGCTCGCGAGGTCGTTCCAGGTGATCGCGGCCACCACCGTGTCGATACGCGGGTCGGTCGCGCCGAGCATCAGCGCGAGCGCGCCGCCGTACGAGCCCCCGACGACGCCGACGACCGGGTCGCTGCCCCGTCGCTCGACCGCACGGTCGGCCGCCAGCACATCGACCATCGCCCGGGCGTCCGGCACCTCGCCGTCGAGGGAGTCGAGCCCGATCCGCCCTCCGGAGGCGCCGAACCCTCGCGCCGTGTAGGCGAGGACGACGTAGCCCTCCCCCTGCAGCCGGCGCGCCTCGGGATCCAGGTCCGCCTTCGTCTGCCCGAAGCCGTGCGCGAGCAGCACCGCGGGCGCCGGGGTGGCCGCAGGCGTGTAGAGCGTGGCGTCGAGGCGGATCGAGCTGCCGGAGCCCGGCGACTCGGGCACGGTGACGAGGAACGACCTGCTGGAGGGCGTGGCGGCGGACGCTGGGGCCGACCCGAGCAGCACCAGCAGGCCGACGACGAGCGATACGGCGATCGCGCTGCGCAGTCGCCTCATCCGGTGATGGTCGCCGCCGCCGCTGACAGTGCCTCCCAGGCGCGTGCCTCCCAGGACCGGGTCACGCGATGTGCGTCATGCTCGCACCCATGTACGAGGCGCGGGACGACCGGTACGACGGATCCATGCGGTACCGGCGCAGCGGACGGTCCGGGCTCGATCTGCCGATGCTCTCGATCGGGTTCTGGCAGAACTTCGGCGACGACCGGCCCTTCGCGACGCAGCGGGCGATCGTGCTCCGGGCCTTCGATCTCGGCATCACGCACCTCGACCTCGCGAACAACTACGGGCCGCCCTTCGGCTCCTCCGAGACGAACGTCGGCCGGCTGCTCGCGACCGACCTGCGGCCCTACCGGGACGAGCTCGTGATCTCGACGAAGGCGGGCTGGGACATGTGGCCCGGCCCGTACGGGCAGGGTGGCGGCGGCCGCAAGTACGTGCTCGCGTCGCTCGACCAGTCGCTCGGACGCCTGGGGCTCGACTACGTCGACATCCTCTACTCGCACCGCTTCGACCCCACGACCCCGCTGGAGGAGACCGCGGAGGCGCTCGCGACCGCGGTCCGTCAGGGCAAGGCGCTGTACGTCGGCATCTCGTCGTACACGGCGGACGACTCGCGCACGATGGCGCAGCTGCTGCGCGCCCGGGGCGTGCCGCTGCTGATCCACCAGCCGTCGTACTCGATGCTGAACCGCTGGATCGAGACGGAGGGGCTGCTCGACGCCGCCGCCGACGAGGGTTTCGGCGTCATCGGATTCACCGCGCTCGCGCAGGGGCTGCTCACCGCGCGGTACCTCGACGGCGTCCCGGAGGGATCGCGAGCGGCGCAGGGTGGCTCCTTCGACCGGTCCTGGCTCACCGACGATCTGCTGGGCCGGCTCCGCGCGCTGAACGTGCTCGCGGCGGACCGCGGCCAGACCCTCGCGCAGCTGGCGCTCGCGTGGGCGCTCCGCGACGAGCGCGTCACGAGCCTCGTGATCGGGGCGTCGTCGGTCGACCAGCTGGAGCAGAACGTCGGTGCGCTCGCCGCGCCTCCACTGTCCGCCGACGAGCTGGTGCAAATCGATGCGCTGCTCTCCGCCGACACCGGCGTCGACCTGTGGCGGACGGCGCGCCTGGGCCAGCTGTAGTCCGCCGCGCAGTCCGACCACCGTGTGGACTCGCGACTCGGACGTACCCTTCGCCCCGCCCCTCCGTCGATCGAGGTGCGAGCGAAGCGAGCCTCGAGCGCACCCGGAGCCGATGGGCCTCGGGGACGACGCCGAGAAGAGCGCGGGTCGTGCCCCGCTCCGGGACAGTCGCGGCGCGGCGCGCACGGGCACCTGTCGCTCAGCGGCGCGATCGCGGTGCGGAGGGCGTCGCACGGCCTGCGCGGAACCGCTCGGGTTAGCGTCGGCGGATGGTGATCGGGGGTGTCATCGCGGCGCTGGTCGGCGCGGTCGTGCTGGCGCTCGGGGCGCAGTTCCAGGGCCGGGGGGTCAGGTCGATCGACCGGTCGGACGACGGCAGCGGTGGGTTCGGGCTGCGCCGCGTCCTCCGGCTGTTCACGAGCGGCGGGTGGTTGCTCGGATCGGGCTTCCTGACCCTCTCGGTCCTGCTGCAGCTCGTCGCGCTGCTGCTGGCGCCGCTGCCGGTCGTGCAGCCGCTCGGTGTGCTCTCGCTGGTCATCGCCGCGCTGCTGAACCGCCGCCTCTCGCACGCCAGGATCCAGCGGCGCGGCGCGCTCGGCATCGCGATCTGCATCGTCGGGACCGCGGCGTTCGTCATCACCGCAGCGCTGGCGACGAGATCCGAGACCGCCGAGCCGCCCGTCGTGATCCCGGTGCTCGTACTGGCCGGCTTCGTGCTGCTGGTGCTGTCCGTCGGCTACGCGACGCTGCGAGACCGGGTACCGGCCGTCGCGTTCGCCGTCGCGGGCGGGATCTGCTTCGGCTTCGTCGTCACGCTGATGAAGATCGTGCTGGACCGCTGCAGCGCTGCGATCCAGCACGGCGGGCTGATCGGGCCCTCGACACCGTTCACGATCCTGGTGCTCGTTGCGGCCGGCCTCGTCGGACTCGGCGGCATCTCGCTCGTGCAGCGTGCCTACGCCTCCGGCTCCGCCGACCTCGTCGTCGCGGCGCTGACCGTCGTCGATCCCTTCGTGGCGGTGAGCCTCGGCATCGGCCTGCTCGGTCAGGCGCGGTCCGCGCCGCTCTGGAGCTTCCCCGCATTCGCTCTCGCCGAGGTCGTCGCGGTCCTCGGCGTCGCGCTGATGGCACGGAACCCGCCGGTACCGGCCGAGGCCGCGGAGGGGTGAGCCGCGCCCGGCGATCCCGCGGCGGTGCGCGCCAGGATCGACGCGGGCGGAGCGGATCGCGGGCGCCGGTTCTCGACCTGCATCCGCGGCCATCCACCGTAAACTGGGACGGTCGACCGCCAGGACGGCGGAGAGGGTCGGCATGCCCGCCGAGGCCACAGCACGCGTGCCGGAGCGCACCCGTTCCGTCGTCCGCTCCGCGGTGAGCGGGGTGGGGGCGGGCGTCGGGCGGCTCCGGGCCGAACGGGTGGTGCCGGCCGCGACGCTGCTCGCGGCGATCGCGCTCGTGCTCGTCGAGACGCCGCTGACCGCCGCCCCACTCGTCCCCCTCCCGCTCGCCTTCGCCATCGTGATCGTGCACGCGGGGGCGGTGCCGGCCGCGCTGCGCATCCCGAACGTGGCGGCGCCGCTGTCGCTCGCCGCCGCGCTGGTCCTGCAGTGGCTGACCGCCGACACGGACTCGATGCTCTGGCCGTGGTCGCCCGTCCTGATCGTCACGCAGTGCCTCGTGCTCGGCGCGGTCGCCTCCCGCACGACCCTCCCGACCGCGCTGGTGCACTGGCTGACCGCGGTCGTGCTCTCGGCGACGCTGTCGGCGGTGCTGCGCCCCGAGAGCGGCGACGAGACCTCCGTCGACATCGCCGTGTTCGGCAGCATCTCGGTAGCCCTGATCGTCGTCGCGCTCGTGGTCACGCAGTGGCGGCGCGTGCGGAGCCAGCTGCTGCGCGAACGACGGCTCGCCGCGGAGGAGACCGGGCGGCTCCTCGTCGCGGAGGAGCGCGGCCGGATCGCGCGCGAGCTGCACGACGTCGTCGCGCACAGCCTCTCCATCATCACCGTGCAGTCCTCGACGGCGCGGTTCCGGCACCCGGACTTCAGCGAGGAGGCCGCGTCGGAGTTCGACCGCATCGCCGCCCAGTCCCGTGAGGCGCTCGACGAGATGCGCGGACTGCTCCGGGTGCTGCGCGGCTCGGAGGAGAACGCCGAGCGCAGGCCGCAGCCGGGCCTGCTCGACATCTCCGAGCTCATCGCCCAGGCGAGCACCGCCGGGACCACGATCACGTTCGAGCATCCGACCGGCGCGTGGACCGCCGGGGTCGGTCCGGTGACCGCGCTGACCGCGTTCCGCATCGTGCAGGAGGCGACGAGCAACGCCCTCCGGCACGCGGCCGGCTCGGTCATCGACGTCGTCATCTCGAGGGCCGACGAGAACATCGTCGTCGATGTCGCGAACACCGCGCCGCCCTCCCCCGTCGAGCGCTCCGCCTCGGCCGGCTCGGGCCACGGGCTCGTCGGGATGCGCGAACGTGCCGCGACGGTCGGCGGATCGGTGCGCTTCGGGCCGACGGAGGATGCCGGGTTCCGGGTGCACGCCGTGCTGCCCGCGCATCCCGCGGTCGGAGCGACGGCGTGAGCGTCCGGGTGCTGGTGGTCGACGACCAGGCGATGGTCCGCGCGGGATTCGCCGCGCTGCTCGACGCGCAGCCCGACATCGAGGTCGTGGGGCAGGCAGCCGACGGCGACGAGGCGATCCGGATCGCGACCGAGACCCGGCCCGACGTGGTGCTGATGGACGTGCGGATGCCGGTGCTCGACGGCATCGAGGCGACGAAGGCGCTGCTCGCGCCGGACCGGCCGAAGCCGCTGCCGAAGATCGTGGTGCTGACCACCTTCGACGTCGACGACTACGTGCTCGACGCGCTGCGCGCCGGGGCGAGCGGGTTCATGCTGAAGGACGCGCTGCCCGCCGACCTCGTCGACGGCGTGCGGGTGGTGGCGCGGGGCGACGGGCTGCTGGCGCCGAGCGTGACCCGACGGCTGATCGAACGGTTCGCGGCGCAGCCCGCCGGACGCTCCGACGCGGGTGCTGACCTGGGTGTGCTCACCGATCGGGAGCGGGAGGTGCTGCGGGAAATCGCGCACGGGCGCAGCAACCGCGAGATCGCCACCGCGCTCTTCATCGCGGAGCAGACGGTGAAGAGCCACGTCAGCCGCGTGTTCACGAAGCTCGGCCTCCGCGACCGCGCCCAGGCCGTGGTCGTCGCCTACGAGTCCGGCCTGGTCGTCCCTCGAGACTGACCCCGGAGCGCTTCAGCAGGACTGAGGCGCATCAGCAGGACACGAACGCGTGTTCCGACCTGCTGTCGGTGCTGAGTCCTGCTGTCGCGCTCCCGGGAACGCGAAAGGCCCGGAGCCGAAGCCCCGGGCCCTCCGGAGGTCTGATGGAGACCCCGCGGTCGCGCAGCGCCTTCGATCCGCACGCGGATCGAAGGCGATCAGCTCAGAGCGCGCGGATGTTCGCGGCCTGCGGGCCGCGGTCGCCCTGCGCGATGTCGAACTCGACCTTCTGGTTCTCCTCGAGGTTGCGGAACCCCTTGCCCTGGATGGCGGAGAAGTGCGCGAACAGGTCGGCGCCTCCGTCATCGGGGGCGATGAAGCCGAAGCCCTTGTCGCCGTTGAACCACTTCACGGTTCCGGTTGCCATATGTGTCTCGTCTCTGCCTCGAATCGTTCGACCCGGAGGTCCCGGATCGGCGCCACGCTGAACACACGCGTTCGAGATCGCCGGCGTCTGCCGTCGGAGTCAAGCCACCTGCTACAACACAACTGCCCCTTCACGCTAGCGGAGGGTGCGACGCTTCGCCACGGGGAATTCCGCGCCGATCTCCGGTGTGTTCGGCCGGCGACCTGCGGCGGTCAGGCCCGCGTGGAGGCGGAGGGCGTGCAGCGCTGCGCCGAGCGCCGGGCCGTGCACCGGTGCGTCGAGTCGGAAGCCGCCGCCGAGCGATGCGCTGAACGCGGCGAGCACCGGCGGGGCGGCGAACATGCCGCCCGAGTACGAGGTCGGGACGGCCACGTCCTGCGGCACCTCCAGCGCCTCCCGGACCGCGTGGACGAGGGCCGCGAGCTCACGGCCCGCCTCCGCCACGATCGCCTCGGCTGCGACGTCGCCCGCCTCCGCCGCCCCGACGACGATCCGGGAGAGCGCGGCGATCCTGGTGCGGTCCCCCGCCCAGTCGCCGACGACCGTGCCGATGACGTCGAGGTCCGTCGGCGCACCGACGGCCTCCCGGATCCGGTCGTGCAGCGGCCCGCGGACCTGCCGGCCGTCGCTCATCCTGGCGAAGGCCTGCAGACCGCGGATCGCGACCCAGTACCCGGAGCCCTCGTCGCCGAAGAGCTCGCTCCAGCCGCCCGCCCGGGCGGAGCGGCCGCCCCACCTCCCGTACGCGATCGAGCCGGTGCCCGCGACGAGGTTGATCCCGTCCGCGCCGTCCAGCGAGCCGGCCCACCCGGCGATCACGTCGTTGCCGACCGTGTACCGGTCGTGGCCGAGCACCTCGCCGGGCACCCGGTCGAGCACCGGCAGGTCACGCGCCGACTCCCCGTAGCCGGGCAGCGCGATGAACGCGTGGTCGATCGCCGCCGGATCGACCCCCGTCGCCGCGAGACCGTCGCGCAGCACCCGCCGGATCAGCGCCTCGTCCGCCGGGAACGAGTAGAGCGTCGGCCCGGTCGCGTCGGCGATCGTGCGGCCGTCCTCGTCGATCAGCACGAATGCGGTCGTCGTGCCGCCGCCGTCGACGCCGAGGAAGGCCGCCACGGGTCAGTGCGATTCGAGGGGATGGATCGTGACGCCCTGCACCACGCGGTTCACGGCCCCGCTCGGGAACGGGTCGTCGGTCGCGACGCCGGCCCGAGCGGAGGCGGTCAGCGCGAGCAGCTGGCCGACCAGGACGAAGGGCACGGCGAGCCACGCGTCGTCGAGCCCGTCGAGCCCGGTCAGCACCCAGTCCGTCGTGCCCTCTCCCGTCGGACCCCCTCCGGTGGCCCGCACCGTGAGCACGGCATCGTCGCCGACGGCCCCGCGCAGCTCGCGCACGATGTCGTCGTCGTACCGCGCCGTGAAGGGATCGGCCGAGGCGTAGACGACGACCGACGTGGTCTCGTCGAGGACCGCTTTCGGCCCGTGGCGGAACCCCAGCGCCGAGTCGAAGTAGGTGTCGATACCGCCCGCGGTGAGCTCGAGGACCTTCAGCGCCGACTCCCTGGCGATGCCCGCGAGCGGCCCGCTGCCGAGGAACACGAGTCGCCGCGGCGACCTGGCCGCGAACACCTCGGCCCGGTCGCGGGCGTCGAGCACCTGCCGACCGGCCTCCGCCACGGCCTCGACCGCGGCCGGATCGTCGCCGAGCAGCACGAGCAGCACCGACAGCAGCATGGAGGTGAAGCTCGAGGTCATCGCGAAGCCCTCGTCGTTCGAGCGCGCGGGGGTGAGCAGTACGAGCGACTGCGTCTCGCCCGCGTGTGCGCGGGCGAGCCGCCCCTCCGGCGCGCAGGTGATGACGAGGTGGTGCACCCGGGTCAGGACCTGGTCCGCGATCTCGGTCGCGGCGAGGCTCTCGGGGCTGTCACCCGACCGGGCGAAGGAGACCAGCAGCGTCGGCACGTCCTCCGCGAGACGGCCGCGCGGGTCCGAGACGAGGTCCGTCGTCGCGACGGCCTCCACCCTCCGGTGCAGCCGGCGTGCGAGCGCGGGTGCCGCGACCTCGCCGACGAAGGCCGAGCTGCCCGCGCCGGTGAGCACGATGCGCAGGTCCGGCTCGGCCAGCAGCGGCTCGAGGAACGCGGTGAGCTCGGCACGGCGGTCGGCGACGATCCCGGCCGCCTCCCGCCACACCTCCGGTTGCCGGCTGAGCTCCCGCTCTGTGGCGGTGCCGGCTCCTGGCCTGGATCTCGGGTCGCTCATCGGTTCGTTCCAATCGTGCGGCAGGCCGCGGAGTAGGGGCGCAGCGCGTCGCGCACGCGGTCGAGCAGCAGCTCGCGCGGATCGGCCGTCACGTCGCCGCGGCGGAGGCGCGCGTACTGCAGGGGAAGGTACTGGCTGATCAGCGGCTCGGGGATACCGGTCGCGCCGAGGTTCGTGAGGAGGCGATCGACCGCGGCCTCGATGGCCGGGGCGGGCAGGAAGTAGCGGAGGCGGTCGCTGTAGCTGAACCGGCGCGCGATGCGCTGCTCGCGCTCGTCGCCCTCGTAGTACCGGTTCCAGCGGTCGGGATCGGCGAGCATCGTCGCCTCGATCACCGCGAGCAGGTCCGAGCGCTCCCCCTCCTGCACCAGCTGGTCCTCGATCGCGGCGAGCGCGAACAGCCCCTCGCGGAGCGCGAAGGTGAGCCCGGGCCCGACCTTCAGCACCGCCCAGTGGTCGTCGACGAGCTCGGTGAGCCGCTCGGTCAGCTGGTAGTCGGTGGAGTGCGCCTCGAACACCATGTCGGGCTCGTTGTCGAGCACGCGCTGCAGGTCGGCAGTGCGGGACGGGTCGTAGTCGACGACCCGTACGTGGTCGAACTCGACGCCGGGCTGCACGACGAGCGCCATGATCCGCGGCCAGGCGGCCTCCACGCCCGCGGCGCGGAACGCCTCCCGGTGCGCCTCGATCGTCGCTCGCGCCGCGGCCGGCGAGGTCGGCGCGAGCGCGTCGATCGTCTCGTGCGCGCCGCCCGGCACCGGCACCTCCGTGCCGATCACGTATCGGATCGCTGCTCCGTCCGGCGCGGCTTCCTCCGCGGCGGCGAGGAGGCGGGCGGCTCGCCGCGCGACGACGCCGTCCGAGAGCGGCGTCTCGTCGCCGGCGAGCGGCATCGAGCAGTCGAGGTGGAGCTTCGCGTACCCCGCGGCGGCGTAGGCGCGGACCAGGTCCTCCGCCTTCGCCATCGCCTGCTCCTCCTGCTCCCCCTGCCAGGTGTTCGGCCCGAGGTGGTCGCCGCCGAGCACGACCAGGTCGCGCGGGAAGCCCTCCCCGTCCGCGATCCGGTGCACGAGGTCGCGGAAGTCCGCCGGCCGCATGCCGGTGTAGCCGCCGAACTGGTCGACCTGGTTCGAGGTCGCCTCCACGAGCAGGACACCCCCGTCGGCGGCGGCCTGCCGCATGGCGGCGGCCAGCACGAGCGGGTGGGCCGAGCAGATCGACGTGACGCCGACCGCCGTGCCGGACTTGTGGGCGCGGAGCAGGTCGCCGAGGTGGTCCGTCATACCGGGCGGATCCGTTCGATGGTCATGCGCTCATCGTGCTGGGTCCCCGCCGTGCGGACAACTTGGGGCGGAGCGGCCGCCGCCCGTCAGCCCGCAGCGAGCAGGTCGCCCGCCAGCAGCGCGGCGCCGAGCGCACCGGCGGACGAGCCGTGCTCCGCGGCGACGAGCGCGGGGTGCGGAAGCTCCCCGAGCCGAGCTGCGAACGCGTGCCGGAGCGGCGCGAACAACGCCTCCCCGGCCAGCGCGAGTCCGCCACCGACCACGACCGTCGCGGGGCCGGAGACCGCGACCGCCCACGCCAGCACCTCCGCGACCGCCTCGACGGTCTCGTCCCACGCGGCGGCGGCGCGTGCGTCCCCCGCGATGCTCGCCGCGAGCACCGTGGCGGCGTCCGGCGCGCCGAACCGCGCGGCGAGTCCGCCGGCGGAGGCGACCTGCTCGACCCGCAGGCCGGCGTGCGGGCCGGACGGGTACCGCAGCTGGCCCACCTCCCCCGCCCACCCGTTGCCCGCCGGCCGGCCGGAGGCATCCACGAGCGCGAGCGCCAACCCCGTCCCGAGCGGCGCGAACAGGAGGGCCCCGTCCCGCCCTGCTCCCGCACCCGTCCGCCACTCCGCGACGCCGCCGGCCCGGACATCGTGCGTCAGCGTCGTGGGCCGCCCCGAGCGCTCCGACACGAGTGCCCGGAGGGGGACGTCGCGCCAGCCGAGGTTGACCGAGTGCCGAGCGATCCCGGCCTCGTCGTCGACGATGCCGGGCACCGCGAGACCGATCGCGGACACCGGGAGATCGGCGGCCAGCCCCGCGATCACATCGGCCGTGCGCTCCCCCGTTCCATCATCACGTGGCGTCGGGACGGTCGGCCCCGCGGCGCCGGCCCACCACGTCTTGATCGCGGTACCGCCGACATCGACACCGAGCACGTCCGTCTGCACGGGTCCAGCATCCCGGACGTTCTCTGACCGCCGCTCGCCGGCCGCCCGCGCGTCCGCCGGTCCGGCTGATCGCGCTCGGCGGCCCGTCGTGAGGCCGGTGATGAGGACGCCCGCGAGCGGCAGCAGTCAGCTCCTCCGGGACGATCGTTGCTCGGCCCAGCATTCGAACGCCGTTCAGCGCTTCCAAATCGATTCAGCGCTTCCGAATCAATGCTGAGCAGCCGCGGCTACCGTGCGACCGTGCACGAGGACGGAGAGCTGCTGGCCGGCGGCAACGCGAGTGGGATCGTCCTTCGGATCGGGATGACGGTCCGGAAGCCGTGGACTGCGGCGACCGGCGACGTCGTGGAATTCATGGAGTCCGTCCGGTCCGCAGGGGTCGACCTTCCCGCGCCGCTCGGACGAGACGAGGCCGGCAGACAGGTTCTCGAGTTCGTACCCGGGGAACTCGCGCTGCACGCCCCTGAGCTGACCCTGACTCAGCTGTCCCGCGTGGGCGGCATGATCCGGGCGATCCATGACGCGAGCGAGGCGTTCCGTCCGTCGAGCGATGTGCGGTGGCAGACCACGATCCCGTCGCCAGGCGATGACCTGATCTGCCACAACGACCTCGCGCCGTGGAATCTCATCCTCGGCGACAGGTGGGTATTCATCGACTGGGACGCCGCTGGTCCGAGTACCCGCCTCTGGGACTTGGCGTACGCAGCGCAGGCCTTCACACTGCAGGATCCGGCGCGACCAGCCGAGTACGCGGCCGCGCGGCTGCGCGCGTTCGTCCACGGCTACCGAGCAGACAGCAGCATGCGCGACGCGCTTCCCCAAGTCATGCTCGAGCGGGCAGATGCGATGGTCCACCTGCTGAAGTCGTCGCACGACAACGGACGTGAGCCCTGGGCCTCCATGCACCGGGACGGCCATGGAAGTCACTGGGCTGCAGTGGCCCGGTACACCGATCGCCATCAGAGCTCATGGAGGCGCGCGCTCTCGATCGACGCCCCGGTCGAACCGACCTCGCGCTGAGTAGGACGGTTCGGAGGGCCCGAAGCGCCGTCCCCCTCGTCTCGCACGCGTGATCAGGAGGGACGGGAGTTAATGGCTTCGGAGTGCTGGTGTCTCGGCGGTCGTGGTGTGGAATATGTGTTCGGCCGGGCAGCTTCGGAGCTGAGGATGTACTCGAACTGATGTCTGAGGGGTGTGGTGTGATGCGGGTATGTCGGAACCCACTGATCACGGCGGTACCCCACCGCCTCCCCCACCTGTTCACCCGTTTGCTGCGTTGGATGCGCGGGAGGAGTTCTTCACCGGGACGCTGCAGCACG